>NZ_CP011506.1 GCF_001028665.1 Burkholderia pyrrocinia | reverse complement strand
ATATGGCGTCAGCGGCGTTCCAGCGAACTGCCGCTGCGGATCGCTGATAGGCGTGTTGACGCACCCGGCGAGTAGCAGCGACGCGCATGCGGCAACGCAACACGAGAAACGGACGGTGATAAGGCTGGACAAAACTCGGCGCATCGCGGTCTCCTTACATATGCAGGCTGTAGCCGGCCATGTCGCCCGGCTTGATCTCGTAGGGGGTGCCCCGGTCGCGCGGGCTACCCGATCGACCGGAACGAGGGGAACTGGCTGCAACTCCGGAAGCAACCCTCGGCGGGGTTGACGCGTTGCCAGGTGCCGGGGTGGCTGCAGCACCGCCCGCATCTCGCGGGGCAACTAACTCCGCTAGCCGCTGGCGGGCGATCGGAATGTCCTGGCAGCCGGCTAGGGAGGCGGCCAGTACGACCGTCAACGCTGTGACCACACCGGACAGCACGGGACCACGAGGCGTCCGAAACGCGGTAAACTCACGATGAATCATGGTGTTAGCTCCCTGTGGCACCCCAAACATACCGGCACGTATCGCACGCATCCAGCGCAAGAACGCGAAACGACGGTTGGAAGAGGATTCGAGATGAAAGCCTTCCTTCGTGTGGTGTGGCATCCGCTGCGGTATCTGCTTCGGTTTGCTTGGTTTCGGCGATTTGCGCCCGTGTGGCTCGTCGCGACGCTTCTGCTGTGGGCAGGCACGGTGGAACTGCTGAACCGCGTCGGCTGGATTGGTGCGGTTACCGTGCTGAACGACCTGATCGTGGTGCGAGTCGTGATCGCGCTGGTTGAGGCGCTTGTCGGCACAACATTCCGCAGATCCGCGACTTCTGCAGTCGCCACCAGCTTCGACGACGTGTCCTTCGCGCCCAAGTCACCGAGCGTTCCGATGTATGTGACCGCACACGGCGTAACCCCTACGCCGGTCGGTGATGAATGGACAACCGCGACGAAGCTCATTTCTTGATCTCCGGCGGGACATCCTTCGTGTCGTAGTCGTCATATTCCTTCATCCCGAGCGCCCGGCGCGGCGCATTCCATGACCGGCGGACGGTATCGGCAAGATCCCGATCCTCGTTCGCCGCATTCACCTCGGTCTGCGTCACGCGCCCCTCGCCAAGCGCCCGGTCCGGGCTCGCGTGCTTGTGCACGTCCGCGTCAAAATCCTTCGCGCGTTGGCCGATGCCGCGACCTTGATCAAGCGCGTGCTGTGCTGCCGAGATTTCGGTTGGCGACGTCATGTTCGGCTTCACCGGATCCGTCGAGGAGAAGCCCGTTGCCTTGACCCGGCCTCCGAAATCGCCGGCGCCAGCGGAGGTGTGGCCGGCACCAGCTCGACCACGCGACGACGCTCCGCTGTGGTGTGATCCGAAGTCGTGGCTCAACTTGGGAGCGACGGCATCGTCATTGGCTCCGGCTCCTTGCGGGCCGCGCATGTTTTGCGCCATCGCCTTCCAGTCGAGATACTCGGCGGCCATGCCGATCAGCTTGTCCTCGGACATCTGCCACATGCGCGTCGCCGAAACGTGGTTGCGCTGGCCAACCTTCATCATGAAGTCCGGATCTTCCGCCAGATTCCGCTCGATCGCGAAGCGCATCGAATTACCGTCTGACGAAGTGGAACGCGAACCAGCCTCGCTATGCACGCCATGCTCGCGCTGGAACGCGCTTTCGGAAAAACTTGACCGAGTGGCCGACGAATCGTGGCGGTCCGACTGCGACGATTGGGTGCCAGTTGCGTTACGTGTGCTGGCCGAGCCCGTTTGGCTCACCTCGCTGCCCGACGACACCGAATCGCCTGTACGATGATCCGATTGCGACGACCAGTCGCGATCGTGGCCAGCCGTGTAGTTTCGAATACCGGTTACTTGCGCCCCAAGGCTCAGCGATGCCCCACCGCCGCGCCTGACAGAAGGTGCACCTTCCGCCGCCGCTTGGTTGCCGCGCATGTTCTGCATCGCGGAATCGATTTGCTCTGCCGACGCGCCTCCTTGCTTCATAGCATTGGCAACCCGGCGCGCGTCGCGATCGCTCGCGCCGGCGCCCGGTGCGCGCGGAGAGGCGCCACCCTGGGAAGCATCGATTCCCAGGTGACCGCTCCCGCCGGCGTGAAGTTGAATGCTGTCGGTGGCACCGATGCCGGTACCAAACCGAGTACCGATCTGGTTGGTCTGCCCGACGCTCTCATCGTGCATCGCGCGGCCGCTGGTACCGCCGGACGTTGTCGTCGCAGTCTCCGCCCCGATGCTCTGAGTCGCACCGCGCTCGGAGGCGTGGCCGAAGCTCTCGCTGCTGCCCACCGAACTTCCCGAACGTGTCGAGCTGCTCCAACCCGACGTCGAGGTAGTACCGCTGAACCGGTCAAAACTGTGACCGGAGCTCTGTGCATCTTCGAGCTGCATCGACGTCAGAAGGTGGTTTGCGAGCTTCTGATAGGCAGCGCGGCCGTTGCTGGATACCGACATCGTCGAACCATCCGAAAGCTGGACCGTCTTCATGCCGGAATTCATCAGCATGTTGCCGTCGAACTTCTGCATCGTCGTAGTGTTAACGGACGCGGTGTCAAGGCCCGCCTGACCCATGCTGTAGTTGCCGGACGCTATCGCAGCGCCGGCGCGGGAACCGGCGGTGGCGAAGCCACTCAAGGCTCGATCGGCCAGGCCGAAGATCGCACCGTCGCCCATCTTGACGATTGCACCAGCGATGAACGGCACAAGCACCACCATGTATCCGATCATCGCCTGCTCGTCGACCAAGGTTGAGTCGAACGCAGAGGAAAGCTGGAACGGCACGCCGGCCGACAGGTGCAATGCCGTCAACTTGTAGTGCAGCCACATCAGCGACAGATGGTTGATGATTGCGAACAGCAGCGGCCACAACCCGATCCATACGAGGATCATGAAATAGCCACCCAGAACGTACTTCGCCTTCTCCTGCGGTACCACGATCATCAGCAGGACCATGACAGGGAACAGGGCGTAGGTGATCGCTTCGATCCAGTTCCGCATGTGCGGGATCGTTTCTTGGCCGAGCAGACTTAGGGCACTATTCGACCCGTTCGCCTGGCGCGCCGCTTCTGCCTCCGCGATAAGAGCGTTCGTGTCGGCGATCGCCGCCGGATCGTCGTGCGCACGCGCAATGCCGGGGCCCGCATCCCGCCAGATGTTGTTGAACATCGCCTGTTTCATGGCATCGGACGCTGACTGCGATGCGTCGAGCAGCCACGAGTAGGACGTCGAGACGGTCGACAGGAACATTTGCTGAGCGATACCGTCCGAGCTCGCCTGCGGAAACGCCTTGCGGCCATAGAACGCCTGTGCATCCGAGACGGCGGCGTCCACACGTGGCTTGAGAAGCAGCGCGACGTTCTGGCACGTGTCCGTCACGGGTTGAGCCGTCAGCACGTTGTATGTGACGAAGCGGGCAGGGCTCGTGTTACTGAAGATCGTGTTCCAAGTGTCCGTCGCACCGACGATTTGGCTGGGTGCGATCGCACCATCCAGGATGTCGTATTTCGTACATTCCTTGAAGAACTGCATCAGGTCGGCGCGGAGCGCAGGATCGCGTACCACTGCGGAATTCACCTGCCGCAGAATTCGGTGACCAAAGCCTACGTCACCCTTCGCGAGACCGAGATCGTCCGGAACATTGAACGCGGTCTCGTACGCGCGCGTCAGGAACCCGAACGAAAGCGAGCTCGCCTGCGCGATTGCGGCAAGCGCCACCGGCACATGATCGACCTGCCGAGGGGGCTGGAGGTCCGTGCGATCGGAAAGCATCACGCGCGCGATCGGCATATTGAGAATCGTGACAAACGCGAACGCCTGAATGAACCACATCGCCATGTCGCCGTGGCGCCCCATGTACGCGAACATCGCGATGAGCAACGCAACGAGGAAGACGAACTTGATCAAGCCGGGCCACCCGCCGCTCGTCATCACCGATGCGACGGCGTTGAGCACGTAGTAGAGCGTTTCGACGTTCCAGTAGGTCTGGATCTCGATGTTCATAGCCGCCCCTTAGTTCAAGCTTTTGCCGAAAGCCAGGGACGAACGCAACGTCTCCGACAGGTTCGAGTCCACCGCGCGCTGCATCGCCGCTAACTCCGTGGTGAGCGAATGCGTGCTGACGGTGCGCGTATATGCCTGCATCAGCGCTTCGTGCGCCGTATTGCGGATACGCTCGAGCTGCGGTTTCAGGTCGCTCAGCGCCTGCGTCTGTGACGAGTCAGCGAGCGCTGCATATTTCCCGATCGCGTCCTGAAGGTCCTTCGTGCATCGGCGAATGTACGTTTCGGCATATTTCGCCGCGATCAGGTCGATGTAGACACCCATCGTGCTGTCGGCAATCTGCGTGTTGTTGTAGCGAGTGCCGGCCGCCAACATCGCGTAGATCGGAAGGTCGGTAGTGTTCAGAAACGCTATCACCTGGCTCACGTCGTCGTGCGGCGATCGCGCAGCAATGTGGTCGACGATATTGTTCATTTTCGTCATCACCATCGATCGGAAGCTGCGGGTCGACAATTGATCGCTGTAGGGATTCAGGCAGCCATCGTCGGTGGTGGTGTCACAACGCCAGATCGGCACGTTGATCGTGTCGCCGTCTACACCGCTGCCAATCAACGTCGCTACGTCGATGTCTGTCGGCATCAGGGGCTTGGGCGCCTGCGCGTTACCTTGCGTCGGGAAAATCATGCTGCCGACCAACGACATCAACACCATGCGTTCTTCGTCGGTCATCCCGTCGATCTTCTTCAGCGCCTTCCACACCACGTTGCCCGTCGGCAACACGTCCTTCGCCGCCGGGTTGCTCTGCTTCACCTGGTCGATGACGTCGTCAGCCTTGTTCTCGTCATTCATCACGTTCGTCCACGCGTCGGTAATGTTCTCGAAGATGTTCGAGTCGACGCCGAAGTTCTTGGCGGCATCCTGCCGGCCGCGCGTCCACGTGTCAGGGAGTGCCGCGTTGACCAATCCCTTCGCGGTCTCGCACGAATCCATGTTCAGTCGATTGATCTGCTGCGCGGTCGCCTGCAGAGCCTGCATGACGTTGTCGCACGTAGGACACAGGTTTTGAATCGCAAGCTTGAAGCCGTAACCGAGCGCATTGGAGCCAATGTTGCGCAGCATCGCGACGAACTGCTCCTTGTTGATAAACGAGAATCCGCCCATGAACAGGTCGATCCCGCCACACCCGGCATTCCATGACGGAGGTGTCACGGAACTCAACTGATACGTCCGCTTGGGCATACGCATAAACAGCGAACCGCCCGAGTACATGTTGAGCGTCTGGCCTTGCAACGCCGCCGGACTGGTGTAGTTCCCTTGGGCGTTCACCGTGTCGAACAGCTGCTGCATCGACATTGCGGCCGCCGGTTGGGTGTATGCGAGACATGCGATCGACGCGCTCGCCAACAGGACCTGCAGGCCGCGCAGATACCGCCGAAACAGGGGGGAAGCGAGAAGCTTAGGCATGTTGGCCTCCGTCATGCGAGACAGTTCGGGATTGCGGGCCAGGCCGGCCAGGCAGGCGCTCGGCCGACCCGGTTGTCGATCGGTCGCTTGGCAACGCGTGATGAATGACGTCGTCGAGGATGCGGCCCGCGAGCTTCTTGCCGACGCTGATGACGCGCTCGTCGCCTGGACGAAATACCCGTTCGTCGCTCCCGTCGTGGAACGCACCGTCGAGAGAAACCCAGCCCTGGGCGCGGGCAGCTTCGAGTTGCTCGTTGGTCGCATCCACGGCCGGCCGCCATTGGCCCCATTGCTTGAAGAAGAACGGCACGTCGGCCGCTACGCATTGGTCGCGCAGATGGCGCGCCCAATCCGGATGAATCGGCCGCGCGCCGCGGCCGCTCTCGCCCCCAGCGATCAGCCAATCCAATTCTTCAAGCGCGTTGGTGCAATCGCGCCAATTCGCACTTGCGAACATGCCATCGAAGCTGACTGGACCAAGCAGAGGCTCCATGCTGAGGAAGCGCACACGTGCCGGCACCGCGAGCAACTTCGGAATGTCGCGGTCGGCCTCGGCCTGGTTGACGATCGTTGCGCCGAGCCAGACGGTCGGCCACGCCAGCTCGTCCCACGTGTTGAGCCCGTGGGACAGCTCGTCAACTACCTCGTTAAGCATGTCGCGTGCATTACCGATTCTTTTCGTAAGCAACAACCAATCGAGATTCGGCGTGCGCGCAATCAGCTCGAATAGATCTCGGCGCCACGCCGGATCGACAGCGTTGTCGAACGGATCGCAGAGGCTCGGGAAGATTCGAAAGCGCTGTCCAAGCTCGCGTGCCTTCCGATCCCACCTCAGCGGCATCCGCCACGAGTCTGGCGCAGCGCGACGACGAGGTGCTCCCGCGCCCCAGTTCACCGCGGTGCCTCCGCCGAAGCGCGCGTTGCGCGCCTCGGCGTAACAGTGGTCACAGCCCGGCCCGACCTTCTGGCAACCTTCCCACGGCGACCAGGTGTGGTCACACCACTCGATATTGCTGTTCTCGCTCACGAAATGCTCTCCTGGTTCACAACGGGAACTGTCCGAGAAGCCTCTGCCGCCACTCGTTCGAAGTAAAAGACGATCGGTGCCGCGGTCTCTACGACCAAACCGAAGCGACGCGCGTGGCGATAGGTTGGGTAGTTCTTGTTGAGCACGTCGAGCGTGCGGCTCAGCTTCCCGCGCCATGCCTCGAGATCCATCGCATGCTTGTCGATGTTGCAAGGCGCGCAGGAGGGCATGAAGTTCTCGATGACATCGAACTCCGGCCGGGTTGGCGGGCCCGACCTCCAGCGGTAACCACGGTCGGTCTCCACGAGCTTTAGGTCGCGTCGTACCGGCTCGAAATGATCTGCATGCCAACGTTCGGACAACGGCATCCCGCAATAGGCGCACCGCCCGTCGTACTTGCCGCGCAATTCATCGCGTTGAGCTTTGGTGAGGCGGCTCATCTCGCCGCCTTCACGGTTGGCTCACCGTGGTGCCAGAGAAACACGCAGTAGGCGGCGACGTCGAGCGGGTCACCCTTCGCCACGTGACGCATCAGTTGCTCCCGACACTCGTCCATCCAGTTGGTCGCTACCCACGAGTCCGCGTATCCGTACTTGTGCTCGGCTTTCGCAAGCTTCGATGCCAATGCGATGTGAAATCGTCGGACCGAGTCAGCCGTACGCGGATGCAGGTCGTGCGGCATCGGGTCAGTGGCGCAGCCGGTGGACGGCAGCGATTCGGCCGCCGGGCTGTCGGAGTGACCTGCCGGATCGAGGAAGCTCGCGCCTTCGTCGGGATACTCCTCATCCCACGCATAGAGACCAGCTCCCGAATGACCTGCCGCACCAAACTGCACCGTCACGACCGTGGACTCGTCGACGGCTAGCGCGAGCAGTTGCAAAATCTGGATCCGATTCAGCCGAACCGCCGAGGAGACGCGTGTCGTCGCCACGTCCGGACTCTCCACACTGGGTTGGTCGGAATACATGTACGCCTCCTTAGAAGGTCTGGCCGGGCTGTGTCCCGGTCAGGACGAACAGTCGGTTGACGATTTCAGATACCGACATCGCCCCGAAGCCGATCGCGGCGTGGTCGCCCGTCTGCTTCGAGCCAATGAAGAGCGCGGGCACACGCTCGACGCCCCATGCGACAGCCTGTGCACGGCCATCGGCCGGATGCGGAAACTCGTCGATGCCGCGGCCGTCGACTGAAACCCCCAAGACATCGATTCCGTATTTGTCTGCGAGCATCTTCACAGCCGGAGCCATCGCGTGGCAGTAAGGGCAGTCAGAGCGGAAGAAGAAGATCAGCCCATGGTCCTTGGCTAGGGCACGCAGCTGCGCTTCCTGATCCTGGTCGCGCTGTGCGTCGAACACCTTGATCGCCGAATTGTTTGCGGGCCGGGTCAACGTGTAGTCGAGCGCAGGGTTCTGCCAGACGACGCGACGCCACGTATCAGCAAAGGTCGAGCCCTTCTGCTGGGTCACCTGCCAAAGCTGCAGGTAGTCGCGGATGTGGTCGTCGGTTGGCTCCATCGTCGCGAGGTCGAGCCGGCGCGCGAGTTCCTTTCGCATCTGCTCTGCCGTTCGGATATCTGGAATTTCAATTCGCTGCGGCTCTGCGTTCGGTGCCGGCGCGGCCGGAGGAGCAGCTGCTGTGGCCGGCGCTTGGTCGACGTCGTCGCAGTACCAGTTGGTGCGCGGCGCGTATGGGCTCACATCGCCAGCACGGCAATTCCAGATCGATGGGTAGTCGAGCGGATTGTCAGCCGCATGGGCGATGCCGGACAGGGCGATCGCGGACGAAAGAAGAATGCGAAGCGTAGCGCGCATGGTGTTACTCCAGGTCGCCGGGCGGGCTACCGTCCGCGCAGATATTCATGTGCATGGTCAAAACTGCGTCGTCGCGGCCATTCGGGGTCATGGCACCCGCCTGAGTCCACACGAACTGAACGCGTTTGCAGTCGGCCTGAGGCAGATCCCTCTCGACGGTCGCAACTACCATCAGTGCTCCAGTTGCTTGGAACTGGCGCCGAAACTGCTCCGCGATCGGGCCCGTCACGATCCCCTGCGCATGCCCATGGCGAATAGCGTCGGCAGTGAGCGCTCGCGTGTCGTCGTAGACTTGACCGTCACCCTCAGCTCGGGCCGACGAGATCGCAAACAAGGCGCTTAGCGTGAGCGCGCTGAGCCAACGCGCCGAGCGGTGAAAGGGTTGCCGATTCATGCCGAAGCCCCAATCTTGGCGGCCGGCTCGCGAGCGATTCGCCATTCAGGATTGAGTCGGGCCGCCTCTTGGTCGGCGGCCTCCGCGATCGCAATTGCGACGTCATCAGCGCCGAAGTACTGGGCGGTAACAGCGAGGGACGCGCCTTGTCGAACTACGGCAGAGCACGCCTGCTGTGGGGTCACTTCGCCCAAAGCGATCCGTGCCGCCTGGTCTGAGGCAATGCGTTGGACGTGCCGGACCAACATCGCCAAAGCGAGTTGCGCGTCGGAGTGCGCCTGGTGCGGAAGGGTGGGTTGGCTCACGAGGTTCTCCGTTTATCAGCCGGGCCGATGTTCGGCCGGACGTCGGTTGAATTGTCGGCGGGACGAGTGGCGCTGTCCCAGGCCGGAACGTGCTCAGCGCAGGCGCTACATACGCCCAGGCCCGAGCGGTAGTCGACCCTCAGCCAGTGGCAAGGGATGCTGTTCGCGTCGCAGCAGGCATGGAAGTTGTCGCAACCACAGCCGATACAGATGGCGCATTCGAGCAGGCTTGCCAGTGCGTGATCGTGATGATTGGCGGTCATTGCCCGTTCCCGTAATAGCTCTGCACCTTATCGTTCACGGTCTTTTGAACGCTGCCGGTGATACCTCCCTGATCGGGGTTCTTCGGTGCGACAGATGCGATGAATTCGGAAAAGTCGATCCGTGAGAAGTCCAGTTGCGTGATCTGGTCTGCGCTGAATCCCCCGCACTGGTCCATCGGCATTCCGAGTTGCGAACGGCCTTGCCGATTAATCAGCTTTGCGAGGATCGAGTTGAAGCAGCAATGGTCTTGTTCCCGCTCGAGGCAGACGCCGAGAACCTTCTTCGTGCAACGCGTGCCCGTCTGGACGCAGAGGTTCTGGCCACGTTTCAGCGAGAGCGTCTGCTCGGCTGTATTGCATTTCAGCCACATCTGTACGAGCTGAATCGCGACCGACAGGGCGAAACTCGACGGATCGAATCCGACGAACGTGAACCCGGAAGAGAAGGAGAAGCTGAAGGTGAATCCGTACATACCGAAGGTCGGCGTGAAGCCGCCGCCAGAAAACAGCGACGTCACGCTGTTGGCCGCGCCAATACCCTTGCTCATCAGCGTGCCGTCAATGTTCTGATACAGGGCGTCGTACATGTAGTGCGAGCCGGTAGCCAACGCCTTACCCGTGCCGACCGCGAGCATCGCGTAGTTGACGAATGTCTGCCCACCATCGTTCGACGAGCAGCAATTGGACAGCGTGGCGCCACCGACGCCTTTGATGCTGCAGGTCTCGTGGTAGCCCTTGAAGATCTCGACTGCCTTCGAACTAACGCCGTACACACCGGCCTCGCGAGCCGCCTCGAGCATCGCGACGGCCTGCCCAAAATCCTTGTCTTGTGGCGCGCTCGTGTCGAAACAACCCACCCCGTTTTGGCAGAAAGCACCTTTGTCGCACACGGTCTGATTCACGACCTGATCGGGCGTCGTCTTGCACAGGAACGTGTTCTCCTGGGTGATGCAAGAACCGTCGGCCGCTGCCGACAGGCACCGCGTACTCACCTGACCGCAGCCACGATCCCGCAGCGCTTGACAATCACTCGACGTATCGGTCGACCGGCACTGGTAGCTCGCGGTGTATCTCCAGCAATCACGCGTCACGTCGACGCCTGAAATGTTCTTCGTCGACGGGCCGTCGACGCACACTTCACTGATCTTCTGGCACATGGGCTCGGCGTGCACGATATGCGCGGCGCTGGAAATAGCCGCCGCGGCGAGCAGCACAATCCGGAGGAGGAATCTCTTAGACATAGGACACCTACTGCGAGCGAGAATCGAGATACAGGCACTGGTTGTCCCAGTGGTCGGTGATCGATGTCTTCTGGATCACACCGGTAGCCCAGCCGTCGTTTTTCGCTTGCAGGACCGGTTTGAGCGGGCAGTTGTCGTTGATGTCGCACACGTTCATCAGCTCGGTCCACTCCCAGTAGATGTGATAGGCGCATCGATCGGAGCCCGGTTGACAGCCGGTCGAATCCTTCAGGATGTAAACCGGTACGTTGCGAATGGAGTACTCCCAGTCGGGATGAGTCATCACCAGCTGGTAGCCGAGCGGGCCGCCGACCGTTTGGGTCCAAGAAGAAGGCGGGATGCTCGCGACATCCTTCGGAATCTGAACGGTGGCGTTACGCACCGTACCGCCGCGGATCCCGAATGCGTCGGCGGTCATCTCGATGTACGAATGGCTCTGCGCGGCCGGATCACACTTCGCGAAGATCTTCACGTGGTCTACCGCGTTGCGCGGTAAGTCGAGCGCTTGAAAGAGTTCTCCCGGCTGACAACTCATCTGCACGTCGACCGAGAGGATCTTCTGGCAGGACTGGTCGCCGAGGGTCTGGGTCTCGCTGCAGGTTTCCGTCGTTGTCTTGCCGGGAATCTTCGTCTGTTCGACGTGGCACTGCTGGGTTTCGCTACCCTGTGCGGTACCCGGGTTCGCGATAATGTTCTTCGATCCCGCCATCAGGGGATCCTTGTTCTTGTCGATCTTGAATTTCTGGCGCTGACCGGGATTGCGCGTCATGAAATTGACGGCATCGCATTCCTGCTGGTCGAATGCCGAACCTGCCTTGTAGGACTGGCAGGTGATCTGCTTTTGCGATCCGGCCGCGCCGATCGCACCCATGCCGTTGCCGAAATCGGCTGACTCGGGCGCATTCGTGTTGTAGTAAGGCAGGTTCTGCTGGCCAGTCGCCGAGTTGATCGCACCAGCGGCCGCGTTCTTGCCATTGCCGGCGAAATCCTTGCCAGCCTGGAATGCGGCGTCGGGAGTGGATTGTGCGAATGCCGTGGACGCGAAGAGGCTCACGATGCAGAACATCGCGCGTGGAGCGCGCCTGCCATTCCGGCGCCGTGCTGCGGGTGCGAATGCAAACGGTTTCATCTCAATAACCTCCTGCGTGCGGGAGGGCCGCCGTCATGTCGCGGAGAAACGAGAGAACGGTCATAGCCGTCAGGAGGATCAAGAAATCCCACTTGAGCTCTGATTTCACACCGATCCTGCTGCGGACATACGTGCGAACTCCGAAACTGATCAAAGCCACCACAGCGAGACCGGCCAAGAGCGGCATTGAAACGATATGAAGCAGGGACGGTTCCAGGAATCGGCACAAGACGAACATGAGGAAGATCACCCCGACGACGATGTCGAACAGCGCGATCTGTGCCACAAGCTTCCAGTTCCCTGAGTGACGTATCCGCTCGCTCTCGACCTTCATCGCAAGGGCAATGATCACCACTGCAATAGCGAAAGTCGTCAACATGTCAGTGCTCCCCCAGGCTCGCCAGGATTCTGTCGGCGAGGGATTGGTAATCCGACGAGCGGCGACCAATCTCGCGAAGCGCATACGTCACGGTCACATCGCCCGTCACGCCTGCGAAATTCGCTGGCAGCGAACAGCCTTCAGCATCGAGATCGAGGGCCCGGTCCGCCTTGACGAGCACGATCGCCGGCACAGCCGTGATGCGGTACTGCTTGAACGCATTCGGGTTGACCTGCACAGCCGATGCGTCGACACCGAGCGCCTGGATCGCACTGACAGTGGTCTTGACCGAGCCATCCTTGAAGCCGCGCAGCACGACGACCCCGCCGGCGCGCGCGACGTCGCGCACCAAACGCTTGAGCGATTCGGCCGGCATGGACAGGCTGGCGAACGCGAGCAGTTCCTCCTGCTTACGCGACTGTGCACGCGCCGCGTAGCGCTGTGCGACGGCGAGAGGATCGAGCTGCGCGCGCGGCGGCGTCGGTATGGCCGGAAATGCGTTACCCGCTGCCGAACGGCCGAGATTCGGGTCGGCGAACATTGGTTTGCGCTCGCGCTCGATGCGTGCGCGTTCTGCAGAGATCTGCGCGTCTGACGGCAACGCGGCGACGGTGCCTGCGGCGTTGGCGACGATGGCGGCGCTCAACCCGATGATCGCGAGCACGAAGTTCCGCGGGCGGGCGAAGAAGGCGATATGGCTCACGGCAAGACTCCCAGGCAGCAGTTCTTTTTGCGGAACACCATGTAGGCGAAGTCTTCGCCCTTGTATGGATAGCTCTTGCCTGCGCCCCAAATAGCCGTCGTGCGCCCGTACGGCTGGCAACAGCGCCCGTTCGTTTTGGCGGTCTCCGGGATGGGGTACAGCATCTGGTATTTGTATTGGGTCTTGTCCATCACGGGCATCGGGTAGCTGCCGCACAGCCCGCTGCCGCCCATAGTTCCCCACAGGAGTCCTTCCCGATGAAGCTTCGCGGTCATCCGCTGCACGAGCAGTGAGCTCGCCTGAACATGCGAGACGTGTGCCTGCACGTGACCGTTGAACGGATAGATCGACCCGTTGCAGCCCGCGCACCAGAAGAGCGCGTTGCTGCCGAAGCCCGCGGTCGACAGCACGCAGTCGCCGGCGCACGCAGCCTGTGCTATGGGGTTGCCGAACAGGAACGTCTCGGGGTTCAGCAACATCGTCAGCTCGTCGTCGTTCCAGGTCGGATCGATTTCGGTGAGGTACGCGACATCGAAGTTGCCCGTCTCGAGACACGCGAAGTCGAGCAGCACCTCCAGCCAGAACAGGATTGGGTCGAGGTACCAATGCACCTGATAGCTCGATTGCTTTGTCAGATCCTGCTGCATCCGCACCTCGCCCTCGGGCGCACGAATGCCCGGATCGATCTTGATGCCGCCGAGCGAGACGAAGCAGTAGGGCACACGCGTCACGTCGACACGACGTACGGGCTCCCAGAATCCGATCTTGATCCCGAGTACTGGACCGCATGCGCACAGCAGGCCGCCAGGGTTGTCGCCGTCCTCTTGGCCCGCGGTAATGATCGGTGTCCCGCCGAGCGAGATCGGGAAAATGCAGCTCCAGCAGATGTCGGTGATGGGGTTCGCGAATTTGCCGTTGCAGTTCGAGGACACCCCAGCCAATGCGGGACCACTTACAAGCACCAGCGCCGCGGCGAAGCAGATCATCGTAGTGAGGCGCCGAATCATTGCAGCTCCTTCGCCGGAATCACGGACAGCTCGAGTTGTTTGCCGCGCTGCTGAATCACGGCCGGCACAACCGAAATGCCGAAGCGGGCGGACAGCACGCCATGCTGATCGAAGTAGACCTGTTTCTTAAACTGCTTCGTGAGGTCGAGCCACGATCCAGCGACCAGCACGGGTTTCACGCGTGCGCCGGCGTGCGCCATCATGCGCTCGACGCCGGCCGCTTGTTCGGGGTCGCGGCCATCGAAAAATACGAGCGTCTCTGTGAACGGCATCAAGTCGAGCGGGTTGAGCTTCGTCCCGGCCGGGATAACGACACGCCCGTCATCCGTCGTGACCGGCTTGGAATAGGTGACCGTCGGATCGATGAGTCGCAGGCTGCGCTCAGTCGCCGTGCGGATGCCGCCCACCGGTGCGGGATTCTGGGCGCTATCGAGCGATCGATGGGTCGCCGCTTCTTGCAGTCGCTTCAGTTCCCCGCTCCGTTCCTTCGCGCGCAGCTTGGCCATGATCTGTGCGACGGCGTCCGGCTCCGCGATCGGGTAGGTGGGGCCGATTGCGCCAAGCATGCCGGCATGGACGTCGCCGATCGCACCGGCGACCAACATAGCGGCGGCGGCCGCTTTAGAAAATTTCATATGCCCTCCCGACTACGTCGTGCTGGGGAATATTTCCGGTCAGCGCGTAACGTGAATCCAGGCTGTTCGGGTTCGGTGTCGCGACGAAATAGTGGCCGTCGGGAATCACCCCCGGCGCCGCAGGCTTCAACGGAACGCCAGCGAGCGTGACGGTCTTTGCACGGCCGATCACGACACCGTTTACGTAATAGACGCCGTCTCGTACCGAGACGACGTCGCCTCCTGCACCGGCGACGCGCTTGATGAACGTCACACCACGGGGATAAGTCGCTCCGCCGTGCCACCGAAACGCGACCAGATCACCCCGCTTGACGGGTTCACCGATGTGCGTGACGTAGAGCGTGCCCGGCAGGCTACTCGTCAGATTGATGGAATAGTCAAACCACGGATTGAGCGACCAGCATACGAAGCCGGCCAGACCCAGCGTGCCGGAGGCGCCGATCGCCGCAAGCCGTACGGCGCAGTATCGGCGCGAGCGGCGCGGCCATGAGTAGGATTCGGTCGGAGCGGGGATCATTTGACGTCTCCAAACGGTCACGACCAACGACGTGCATTGCGGGCAATGACGATCGCCACAATGCCGTACACCATGCAGCCGAGCGCGCCATCCATGCCCGCAACAACGAGAGTGACTGCTGCGAATCCGACGCCCAGGCACCCGATGAACAGCCAGAACAGTGCGATGGGCGTCCAGCGCGGCGGCACGGACTGTTCGCCGGCTCGAGCGGAATCAGAACGAGTCGTTTTGAGCATGGCCGCTCCTCATGCCTGTCAAGTCCCAGGCGTTAACCCTCTCCATCGCATCGAATGCAGCAGCGGCATCGCGCTCGCGAAACGCCGCGGCGAGTTGCGCGATCGCCTGACGTTCGCCATCGGCGACGTCTACCAGCGTCGAACCGCCCTCCAAATCGCCATGTGGGCGGACCTCCGCAAAACAGGTCATTTGCCTCAAAAGCTGATTGCGGCTTGCCGCTAGAATCGCGACGTGCAGCGTTTCGCGGTACTTCTCGTAGTCCGCATGATTGATCGGTGCAAGGCGGCGATAGCAGGCGGCCAGAATGCGCTCGCGCGTCGGGTCGTTCGAATAGACCGCTGCTTCCGCCGCTGCAAGGGGTTCGAGCAACTGGCGGACTGCAGCGAGATCGCGTTGAAAGGTCGGATCCGGCTCGCGCTGGTGACGCCAGCGGACAACCTCCTGATCGATCACGCGCCACTGCCGCGCGTCGACAATGCGCGTTCCCGACTTAGGACGAACCTCAACCATGTTGCGCGCGAGCAATCTGCTAATCGCCTCGCGCAGCACTGTCCGGCTGACTCCAAATTCGGCGGCCAGGACATCTTGCGGGGGCAACAACTGGTCGGGATAGCTGCGCGTCACGATCGTGCCGGCGAGCAAGTCGAGGCTGATTTCAACCCGCGAACGTGTGAGATCCGCGAATGCGCTCGCTACTTGCCGATCATTCCGCGTGGGCTCGGTTGTCACGTCCTCCGCCTCGTCGGCTGTCAATGGCGTCAGCAGGGTGTTGAGAGCGTCGCTATTCAAGTCTGCACCTCGCTTAGTAGGCAAGCGTGTAGTCGGCGCCTTGGCTCCAGCGCGACTGCCAATGGTTGAGATAGCTGCGTGCGAGATCGGGGCAGCCGGTAAGCAGCAGGACGTTTTCGCTATTGCGGCGCGCCGCGGCGGCGCTGAAATTGAAGGAGCCCGTCTCGACCGCGGCGCCGTCAATGACGATGAATTTGTCGTGGTGGATCGCGTAAGCGGCGATCGTGCGCGTCGGGATGCCGGCCTGCACGAGCACGTTGAGCGCAGCCTGTTGTGTGCGCTTCGTGCTTTCCTTCGCGTCGGCCAAGACCGCAACGTCGATCCCGCGGCGCTTGGCGCCTACCAGCGCGCGCGCGACGGTCGGAGACGTGAACGTGTAGGCCGCGAGTCGGACCGACTGCCGAGCACGTTCGATCGCGGTCAGCACGAGCTGCTCTGCAGTCCCCTCCGGCGAATAGCCGACGTCGACGGCACAGGTCACCGCGGCGTACACGGACTGCGCGGCAGCCGCGTTCGCCGCGAGCGCAATCATCGCGGCCGCGAGCATGTTGCTCAATGAGGATTGGTGACGTGCGACTTCCCTTCTGTTCATGTCTCTGTCCTTATGTGTTTCAGCAGTGGCTCAAAAGCACTGCCGCTGAAACGGGTTCCCCAACCTCGGCGCGACTCTGCGCGCCCACAATTGCGTTAGATCGAAGAAAAACAAGCCGATGACGATGCCGACCACCAACGCGACGATCGCGAGCACGAGGAAGTAGCTCACACCTGCCGCAGGTGATTCGTGAAAGATCGTGAAGCCGATCTTCGTTGCAAGAAACAAGAACATGGCGACGGCCGCCGGAGTGGCGAAGTAAAGCAACGTCGGGCACATGTTGGGGTTGGGCGCGGGCGCAAGCGACAGCGCTGCGGCGATCCAAAACAGCACGGCGATGCACTCGGCGAGTAGTCCGAGCGCGAACCAACCGGAGTGATGTTTTTTCTCAGTCACTTCGCACGACCTGGTCGGTTGGCAACGTCGTTCCGGTTGCTGTTGGACGCATCGGTCGAACTAGCCTGCGCTGATTTGGCCACCGCAGATGCATCCGATGCTGCTGAGTCCACTTCCGCCGCCCCAGTGGACGCGCTTCCCGACATGGACTGGGCCTTTGCACCCGCGATCCGGGAAGATCCAATGTCGCGCCAGGACTGTGCATTTGCGCGCGGCGAGGTCGCGTAAAGCTCCTCCAGTGTCGCCGTGTAGTCGGACGCGGTGTCCGCGACGGCCAGCAGCATCAACGCAGCGGCCTCTTCGAACGGCACGCGCGACGCGTCCACATTGGCACGAACCACCCAACCACCCGAGCTGGCGTCGCGCTCGACAACGAAATTGAATTTCGCTTCGCTCAGCTCGAGGTACGCAATCCTGTTCCAGATTGGTTGCACTGTGCCGTCGCGGCGATGCCAACTCTTATCATCAAGGTCGACGACCCGCCGGGCAGGATTTCTAAGTTCCTTCGCAACATCGGGATCGCGCACGTCAATGGCCACATCGCAGTTCATGCCGTCCCGAGCAAAAAAGCAGTTCAGCGACTGGATCTCTTCCGGCAGTGTGTATTTCGTTTCGCTCGCGTGACCGCGAAGCGCAGCAGTGAGCGGCTCGTTACGCGGCAACGCGCTCGCATCACCGCGGTAGTCGCTGCTGCATGCGGTGGACAGGGCGGCCATGGCCAGAGCGACGCCCACACCGCGAAATCGAAAGACGGGCATTGATGCATTCATCGCGCGGCTCCGGTGTTTGACGTTGCCGACGCAGTGCCCGCAGCCCCGCGTGGCGTTACGCTGACGTGGCTGGCAGGCGCCGCCCACGTCTCGCGCAGACTCTGAGGATCGCTCGTCGGATGGGCTCGGAGATATTCGTCAACTGCCGCTATGGCTTTATCCGCCAGACGCTCCGCATCCTCAAAGGACACCCGAGACTGGTCAGCGTGAACTCGAACACGGATGACGGCAGGAGCCGGCTGCGCAATGACAATTCGGAACTTCGAATCGTGCAGTGCCTCGGCATCGAAAAGCCATTCCAAACCGGGCCTCATTCCAGACGGGCCGAGATAGCTACGAACCTGGAATGTCGCGCCGTCTTTACGAGATTGTTTGTCGCTCATCGCGACATCGCAGACCAAAAGATCGGCCAACCACCCAGTGTCAACGTAGCAATCGATCCGCGTGACTTGCGGCGAAAGCGTGGCTTTGCTAAACAGGTCGGTCAGCTGCTGATTGAAAACCGGTTCGGGGGCCGAATTTCGGTAGTCCTGGCTGCATGCAGTCAATGCGCAGGCAGCGAGGGCGAACGCGCCAGCGATGCCGGCGCGACGGTCAATGTTCATCTTCACTTTTGATCACCTCCGGTATCGGGCGTACGCAGCGCCGGAAGAGCGCGCGACACCGTGACATCAATCTGGTATTCGCTGCCGTCAGCCCTGGGCATCAATCGCTTGACTCCGTCCATGGCCGCGAGCGGATCGCGCGTCCAGGTGGTGAGCGTGAGTTCTGTTGTCTCGTCGACCGGCAGTGCGGAGCCAGTCGAGGCCGGAAGGCTTGTCTGACGCGAAAGATCGAAAGCGGGCGCAGATGAGGCCGCAGTTCCCGTCGCGGCGAGAGGAACGGCGCGAGGTGAGACATTCGGACGGCCGACTATCCAGTCGACGACCGACGCGGCCGCAGGCGCACCCAACACGAACGCAGCCGCCATGGTTGCGACGAGCGCAGTCGCACCAGCAACCACCCAGCCCCGCGGAACCTGCGCGGGTCGCGGGCCACGGTCGTCGCTCGAGTCAATGAACTCGGGCTGACGCAGGCGAACATGCAGGAATTCCCCAGCGCGCAAGAGCAGTTGATCGAGCACAGCCTGATTGGGCTCCGTACGCACGAGCGTAAGTAGCGCTTCGAGCTCGTCATACTCGGGCGAATGGAGGCGCGATTCGAAACCGATGCGCTCTCCGAGTCGGGCGAGTGCACGCCCAGAGTACGCATCGAGGTGCGCGAACACATGACGAACCTGATGGTCGAAGACCTTGCGGTCCACGCCGACGAGCGGGAATTTCTCGGGATAGTCGACGACCACGTTCATTTCCGTGCTCCCTTCGGTTGGTCGAGCTTGAACTGCGCGCTCAACGCGTCCGTATAGTCGACAACTGCCTCGGTGTTCAGTACCGCTGCCTTGTTGACGAGCACGCACTTGCAGCTGCGGCCGAGCGCATCGACGGCCACTGAGAGTTCGCGTGCGAACCGGGCGGTGTCGTCGACGGCCGCCTGCGCGTCGCTGGCGCTTGGTGCGGCCTGTGCGCCATGGCTCGAGCGGAATGCAGCAAGCTGTCGCGTCTGCGCCGCCTCAACGAGTTTCTGCAGGTCGACGGTAGCGACGGGCGCCGCGCGGTGCGCCGAGACGGTGTAGAGCACCGGCCCGATGACGGCGAGCGTCACCAGGGAAGACGCCAGAACCGGCACTGCATGGCGCATCCAGTCACGTCGTGTGCGACCCGGCGCGGTTGTTGCATCGACCGCGGCCGAGTCCGACACGGGGACCGGACGATCTGCCGGCAGCGTCGGCTCTTGACGCGGGACGTTCGGTTCAGTCGTCATGCTGCGGCCCTCGCTCGGCGGCGTTCCAGCATCACTTCGAGCGCCTGGAAGTGTGTGTAGCCCTGTTTGAGAAGATGGTTGCGCTCCTCAACGTCCTCGCCAGTGGACGTCGCCACCAGCAGTGCGAACGGATCGGGGATATGCCGCACCAACATTTGGCCGTCCGGCGAATCGATGATCATCTCCGCGAACTGGCCATCTTCCTTCTGCAGCGAGCGGATCATCTTCTCGACCGCCGGCGTGAAGCTCGCAAGCCCATCCTTGATGAGGTTGTCGAGCTTCTGCTTGTCCTGGCGAAGGATGAACTTCCAGTCTGCGTTGTTGTATGCAGCCTTCGACGCGTCGTTCTTGTATGCGTCTTCGATCGACTGTGTGCCCAGTCCGAAGATGCCCTTGTACTTGCGCGCGCGCCGATAGCCCTCCTCGATGAAGAGTGCTGTCTCCCGATCGTCGCCCAGGAGCTGCCACGCTTCGTCGACTACGCACAGCTTGGGGAGGTTTCGCGGCGACATATACATGTCGTGTGCGATCTTGCTGGTCAGTGCGAACAACACCACGCGGCGCAGCTCGGGCGCATCCTTCAATTCTTCGAGCTCGAGGCAGGTCAGGTCGTTGTCGAACGAGATGTTCGCCTCGCCGTTGAAGAAGCGGCCGTAGACGCCGCCTTCACAGAACGGGCGAAGTTGCCGGCCGAGCTCGTAAGCGATACGTTCGATTTCGCCCTTCTCGTTCTTGATCTCGGTCATCAGGTACTCGGCGATCAACGTCGGGTTGGATGCCCGGTTGTGGCGATTCCACACGACGGTGATTGCCTCCTCAATGAACGCGTACTGCAGCGCATTGAGCGGCGCCTCCGGGGACGCCATGCGGCCGATCAGGGGCTTGAGCATCCGAAGTTCCTGCTCGAAGGTGTTTTCTTCGTCGACGCCGACCCACGAGAACGGATTCACGCAGATTTTTGAATTCAGCGTGAAGCGGATGAACGCTCCGTCCAGCATGTTCACGAAGTTTTCGTAGCCGCCACCGACGTCGATGATGGCGCAGCGCGCGCCGACACTTCGATAGCCGAATGCAACCTCGTTGAGCGTCACGGTTTTTCCGGCACCCGAAACCCCAGACGCGAACAGGTTGTAATTGCCTTGTCTGTTCCGGTAAAAGTCGACCGGCGTGATCGTCCCTCGTCGACCATAGAACAACATGATCGGATTGCCGTTTCCGCTCCATTCGCCGAGCACTGGCGACATATCGACGGCATTGACGGTGGTCTTCTGGCTCATCAGGCGGTTGCGCTTCAGGTCGCCGCGCGCACCTTTCGTGAGCGTCATCGGGATGCTCGCGTACAGTGCCTGCAGATTCATCATCCGAAGGGGGACGATCCGAAACCCGACGTGATCCCAGAGGTTGATCGCCGTCTGGCTGTACCGGTTGATCTGCTGCCTCGGGGCAAACAGGATCAACGTGTGATACAGCTCGCACATCTGCCCGCCTGCATCCAGCTGGACCTGGACCATCTTCCAGTCACGGCTCTGGGCAGCGAGACTCGGTTGGAACTTGGCCATCTTCGATTCGGCGTTCTGCTGCGCTCGCGCCGTACGAACCTGGACGCGGCTGTCGACCACATTGCGGTCAAGCGTGAAGATCCCGCCGCAGATCAGGTACGGACATGGGTATTGAAGCTGGGTGTCGGTAAACGAGCCGACAATGCCCGTCATTTCCCAAAGATGCTTGCTCCTCGGATAGCGTTGCACGCCAAACGCTCGGACGGCCACTCGAGTGTCCTGCTCATCTTCGCCCGGGGGAACCCCAAAAAGGATCTCGGTAGTGCGCACGCGTGCGCGGTGTCCGAATGCCGTGATCTGCTCCTTGATAGGGCGGGTCGGGTCGTACCGGAGATCCGGCATCGGTTCGCCGTTGAACAAGTATTCCGGGTTGAAGATCGGGAACAAAAATGCAATCAGGTCGTCAGCGTCCATCTGGCGCGCCGGCAGCTTGCCCGCGCGCAGCGACGACATGAGCGTCGACTTCAGGTCTGCCATTTCGCTGACGAGCGTGTGATCCGTGTGCGATCCGGAGCGGGTGACGGAAAATACCAGTCGCGTTTGCTTGACGAGAAACGGAGCGGAGTCCCACAGCGATTGCCCTTGCATTGAACGGATATAAGCCGTCCGCCGACGAGCAATGTCGAGGAACATTGGATCCACTTTTCCGGCCTCGACCGCTTCGTGGCGCAAATCTTCGTAGTGCTCGAGCACGGCATCGACACGAGTCGAGCCGAAAAGACACCACTGGACGCCTGTACCTGCAGGGATCGGCGTGAACAGCGTTGTCAGTTGGCTGACCATGTCCTCGTCGGCACCGGTTTGCTGGACGACCGAGAAACAGAACGCCACAGCGTTGTCGTTGTAGAAGAGGCCCGTGTCGTCGTCGTACTGGTCGTACTTCAGGATGTGATGAAGGCCGGATGGCGACGAGCCCTCGCGCGAATTTAGCGTGGCCTCGATGTCGTCATGCGCCGGCGTCTCGCCGAGAACTGCGTCGCGCCAGAAGCTTTGCGCGGCGTCTCGCGCCTGCCGGATCCACGATCGGTCGAAGATTTGTGCCATGGTCAACGCCCCACGGTCGAGGCGTCCGGCATACGTACGCCGGCCGCGAACTGCTTGAGCGAGTCGCCGGCCATTGCGGCCTGGCGCATGGCTTCGTCCGCCATGCCAGAGAGGCCTCCGGTTGGCGCGGGCGCGCCGGAATCAAGCGCCGGGACAGTTGCAGCGGCCGCCGGCGCCGCGGGCGCGGGCACCGCCGCCGGCGCCCCGGCGCCGTCCCGAACGGCAATGCCGGGAGCTGGCCGATACAGATCGCGAATCCGGCGTTGGTTGTGCGCGATCAACCACTGGCCGTTATCGATCACGAGATACGCGTAGGATTGGTCATAGAGGTCGCCGTCGGCGTCCTCCCACGGCGCGAACCAGAGGCGGAGCTCACGCGGCGCGCTGCGGATCGGCGATCCAGAGAACAATGGACGGGACAGCACGGCACTGCCCGGCGCAGGCGTCTTCGTAGTCGTCGCCAGCGATGCGCCGTGGCTGATTTGTTGTCCAGGAAGGTTGTTCGCCCGGAGATTCGCGTACACGCCGGACATCGACGCGCACGCGACACCGTCTGGTGCCTTGCACGAGAATTTGTTGGAAGCGTCCAGTCCAGAGAAGGAACAGCCGGCAAGGCAGATAGCGGCCGCCGTGATCAGCGCGGTGCAACGAATCGGATTCCGGTTCATTTGAGGGCTCCTTGCGGCTGAGCGGAGGCGTTCGACGAGGCGGCACGTGTGCCGGCGTCGAGCCACGCGCTGAGCTGCGCCGCCGACACTGCGCCGGGCAACATGCGACCGTCTTCGGCGATGATCGTTGGCGTGCCGGTAACGCCGAGTCGGGAACCGAGCACGATGTTGTCGTTGATCGGGTGGTGGCAGGAGACGAGCGGCGGAAGCCGGCTCTCCGTCATCCACTCCCGCCACGCCTTCGCCGGGTCTGCCGAGCACTGGATGCGGATCGACTTCGTCATGGCGTCCGGGTGAAGAGATTCAAGCGGATAGAGGAACGTGTAGATTGTCACGTTATCGACCATGGCGAGCTGCTGCTCCAGCTGGTGGCAATACGGGCAGTCGGGATCGGAGAACACGGCGAGGACACGCTGGCCGTTGCCGTGGACGGTCTTGATTGCGTGGTTCAGGACCGCTGCCGGAAAGCGGGTCTTGTAACCCTGAGCCTTGCGCTGTTCGGTGATGTCGACCTGATCCTGCATGTCGTACAGGTGCCCGAACAGGAAGTAGCGACCTGTGCTGTCCGTATACGCCACCGTCTCGCCCATCGACACCTCGTACAGGCCGGGCAGAGGGGCCGGCTTGACGTCGCGAAACGGTGTCTTCGGATAGGTCGCCGCCAGGTGGTCCGAGATCTGCTGGACAGCTGCCGTATCGTCGGCGGCGTAGACGAGCGAGGTGTAAGGAAAGGTCGTAGCGAGCGCGGCGACGAGCAGTCGGACGCGATCGCGCAAAAAGCGGTTATTCATCTCGGGTTCTCCGATTGCGATTGCGGGAACGGTCCATCGTCGAACGCGCGTCGAACAGCGCGGCCGTAGCAGCATCGACGTACACCCCCTTGGTGATCGAGACTTCGATCGTTCGGGTAGCGTCCGTTTCGATTACGGGGAAGAGCTTGTCAGCGGCCTTCAGGTAGTACTGCGCGAGCATCTGGCCGGCAGTTCCGACACCTCCGCCGATCGCGGCTCGGCCAACCTGGCCGCCATCGATCGTCTGCGCAACGCCGCCGCCTCCGAACGACGTCACCGTCGCGGACTGTTGGAACGCCTGGCCGATGCCACCAAGCGAGCCGGCCAAAATCGCATTCGCGAGAACCTGGCCCTGCTTCGTGACAAGTCGCCCGCGGACGCCTTCCTTACCGTCTTCGCCAATCAGCTTGCCCTTGATTTCGAGCTCGATCGGATGGCCGGCGATAATGCATGACAGGATTTGTGTGCGGCCCATCATGCGTTCTGCAGACAGATCACCCCACGCGCTCGATACGATCCGACAGCCCCGAACATCGAGGCTCTTTCCGTTCGGGAGATTCGCCGGTTTGATCGCTTCAAGGTCGACCGAAAGCGGGTCACTTTGCGCTTGCCCGCCAGTGGGGGCGTCGACGCCGTTGAGCATCGCGACCGGGATGAAGGAGCCGGCCGGCAACAAGTTGACGTCGCCTTTGCCGCCGATACCACCAGCGGCTCCGCCATTGGTTGACGTGGTCATCTTGTAGCGGCGCGCTCGTGCGTCGACAGGGAACCCCTGGACTTCGAGCTTGCCCCCGGTACCACCAGCGCCGCCGCTGACGCCACCGGCGTCGGCGCTGTCGTCGAAATCGATGATCTCGAGTTCGTTCGATGCCGGCATTCCCTCGCCGATCGGTGTATTCAGCGCGGTGTTGTCGCCCGGCGGTGTCAGTACGCGCTTGCCGCCCAACCCTCGACCGGTCGTGCCAACTGGTAGAGGCTTGTTGAGGGTGGCCGGCGACGTCGCCGTCGCGGAAGTGGTTGCCGAGGGTGCAGAGGCAGCCGCGGCCGCAGACGCGGCGGCAGCCGCACTAGCGGCAGCACTGGCTTCGGCAACCTTCTGGCCGGCGACATCGGAGGCAACTTTGTCGATTGCGGCCTTGGCGGTTGCCTGTTCGGCAGCAACGCGCTGAACTCGCTGCTCGAGGTCAAGCAGCTTTGCATCGGACTGGCCCCGCCACGCGTCGCGATCGCTTATGGAGCCCGGAGGTTGAATAGTTTCAACGACAGGCTTCGGCTTAGCCGTCGGCGTAGCATCGCCGCTTAGAAACAAGCCGACACCCGTCGCGGCAAGGATCAAAACCATCGCCACAATCATGATCACGCGTTGGCGAGATTTGATGCGATCGTTCGTGCCCGCCCCTGCGGACGAATCGTTTCGGTCACTCATCGCGGCCCCGCTCCCTGACAATGTAGACGCGCGTGCTGTCGCCCGGTGCGAGCGTTTGTTGCTCTACGGCGACGACCACGACGCCTGGGCGATACAGCTCTTGTTCGGCGATCACCATGTCGCCGCTGGACACGTTCGTGAGCGTGTATTGCTCACCCACGAACGCATCCTCGACGTACTTCGTATCGAAAGTGAGGCGTGCTTCTTTCCACAGCGGCACGTCCTGATTCACGGGAACTGCCGATGCCGCAGGATCTGCACCGGGATCGACTTGAGCGGCGGCCATCTCGTACACAAGATCCTTGATCGCGCTCTGGTACGCCGACGAAGTCGCCGCCGTGCGGGCCGCGGCACTCCGCCCAGGAGCGTCGCCGGCGGCCGGCACGATGATGTTCGCGGACGGCACTCGGCGTGGCTGCAGTAGCAGCTGGTAGGTAGCGCCTTGATCGTCGATCACGTAGAGGGTTTCGGTGCCCATCCCGTCCCCGCCATTTGCGAAGGCAAAATAAAAGACGCCGTTCCCCTTGTCCTTCACGTAGGTCAGCGCGCCTTTGTGGCTGGGCACAACTTTCTTGATGGCTCTGCCCGCGATTTCGAGACGGTTCTGCTCGGTCGCCGAGACCGTATATTCCCGTGGCTCGCTCGCCCCCGCTGTCGCTGCGTTCGCGGGCAGAACGTTAGCGGCCGCTATTGGGAACAACGTTGCCGCGGCTATCCACTTGCGCAAGTTGCTGAACATAGGTCTGTCCTGTCAGGGTGATGTTGAAGGCGACGAGAAGGCTCCGATCTTCCTCGCCGACGAGCTTGTCGCCGATGTAGGTTTTGAACGTACCGGTCGTGATCACACGGTTGTTGGGCCGGTCAATGCTCTTGGTACGCATCACAAAAATCGTCGTGATGCGCTCGCGCTTAATCCGGATTGCAGCCGCGTCGAGCATCGTCTTGATGACCGGGTACGCTGACGGGTCGGTCATCTTAAGAATCACGGCATTGTTGTGGTCGACCATTTCCGGTGTTGTCGTCGCCTGCAGGCTCAACACGTAGTCGGACATGTCGCTGAGGTAGTCGCCATTCGCGGTGCCTGAGCCGATTTCGTAGGCGTGGCGAATTTCCGGGGGGACGACACGGGTAGGGTCACGAAGGACGAGAAACATTACGAGGATGAGGCCGAGAACGATCGTGCCGAGGGTGAAGACGAGGCAGAGCTTCAGGAATTTCACCTGGCTGCGAAGTTCGGCGCGCTCGTTCGCGGCGCGGTCGGGAGTCATGGTCGATTACCCCTGGAAATCACGCAGGTAGCTGTCGGGCAGGTCCGACATCGGCGGCTGCCCGGTCATCCAACCGAGCAGGTGAAAGGGAGCGCCCTGGTGGGTGCCTGCCTTAAAGAACTTTGAATAGATCGTGGCCAGACCAAGCCCCAATGCGACGCCGAGGATCGGGTACCCGGTGCCAAGGCCAACAGTGATGCCGGTCATGACCACCATCGCAACGTCCCAGTCCCAAAACAACAGCTTTGCGCCATCGTCGAGCGTGACGGGGATGGCGTGGGAGAGATCCTCGGCTGCCATTCTTCGTTCTCCTTTAGATTGTCGCGGTGAAGCTCGCGTTGATGATGCCGACGATGATGCCGACGAGCAGGCCCAGCGCGACACCACCGAACAGCCAGTTCCAGTCCTTGCGAACCGCTGCCATGAACATCCCGATCATCACGCATACGAGCGCGGCGAGCTTGCCGGCGTTGCCCTTGACCCAGTTCTCGAACTTCTGCGATGCGTCCTGGAATTCGGTGCCGTCGGAGGCGCCGACGTGCATGCAGGTGAACACGATCGAGACAATGAGGATGGTGAAGAGCAGGGCTTTCGCCCATTGGCGGAGCTCGTCGAACATCGCGTCGCGACGTCCGGGATCGAGCTGATAGGCGACGTTTTCCGGCGCGATCAGCGAGTTAGCGACAGACTTCAAAATGACGGACATGCTGGCTCCTTGCGGTGGCGGTTAAAAACTACTTGCAGAGACGCACGCGCGGCTTGTGCGAGACTTGCCGCTTGTGCTTGACGGCCTTGCGTTTCGTGGCCGGCCGAGTAGTCGGCTCGGGAACCGTCCACTCGGGTTCGGGAGAGCGCGCGACGGGCGCCTGCGCAATGTGCTTAACCGTCCGCGGCGGGCATTCTTCGCCTTCGCAAATGACGAACTGGGCATCGGGACGCATGCCGAACTGCGTGACGTCGGAGATCCGGCCGACTGGTTGCGGAGAAGCGAGCGTCTGGGCGCTCCCCGATGCGGCAAGTGCGGTTCCGAATACCGCTGCTGCAATTCGCACAGCGATCGACAAGATTGAGCGGGTCATTGGGCCTCCTGTTGGGCGCGTTTGTAGGCGGCGTAGTAGCGCTGGACGTCGCGTACATACCGGAGCTGCGCCGCCGTATTGGTGGAGGCGGGGCCGGTGTTGTAGCAACCGACAGCCTTCCAAGTGGTGCCGAACTGCGAGATGCAGTTGGCCAGCACCCAGGCGCCGACGCGCTGGCTGGTGCACGCGTCGAACAGGTCGCGGCGTTGAATGCCGACGCGCGCGAGCGTGGGAAGATGGACGGTGTTGATCTGCATCAGGCCAATGGCCTGATTCCCGTCCTTCAACATCGGGCCACGGGCTCCCGTCCAGCCTCGCGATTCTTTCCACGCGATTGCCTTGAGGAGAGCCGGATCGATGCCGTATTGCGAGCCGGCGTCTTCCCAGCAGGACGCGTGAGCAACTCGACAAGAAAGGACTTCTAGTGCGATTAGCAGTCCTATTTGTCTTATGGTAGGAGTCGGATTACGCATGTCCGATAGCTACTAGGGGCGTCGGTCACTCAGCGGTGAGCTGCAGGACCGGACAGGAATAAAAAGCGCTTCGTGCGAGGGGGTCTGCACGAAGCGGAAGGCCAGCATCCGAGGGCCGGAAAGTCCGCTGGCACGGGGAAAAAGGGTTGCGAAGCAATGTTCGAGGGAAGTTTCGCGCGGCGCGCCGGCGCGAATGAGCCGGCAACGGAGGGGGCGAGAGAGGCGGACGAGCGCAGCCGCAGTTGCGAAAGCTGCCGGGCGAACGGCGGGGCGCGTTACATCGCGTAACGAATTAACGCTTGCGCGCTGACGCGCGAGCGCAGTCACTCCCGCCGGATGGCGTACAATGGCCACAGCCATGGGTGCTCTCTCTCAAGACACTACTATTGGTCAGGTTGATGCCGGTGTTCCCGCACCTGCATCAACCGCTCACTTCAGTCCTGCGACAAACTCACCAGCTCAAAGTCCTGGTACCGAACGGTCAGCTTGGACCGTTGGGTGCAGTAGGCAATCACAAAGTCCAGTGCCTTATCCAGCGTTCGCCACATCTTCGGCGTACCGCGCTGGGTCTCAACTTCGACCCGCTTCCCGGACTTCAAGACCAGATCCACCTGCCACGTTTTGGACGGCCCTACATAGACATCGACCTCATAGGTCTCGTCTATCAAAATTACCCTGCGCGATAGCTCTTCCTGAGTGATCCCCATGTTGGTGTCGGCATTCCTCGAAGACAAAGAAGCAGACGTTTTGGGCGATTTGCGCAGTTTTCTCAAGTTCAGATAATCAAAAATCAAAATTGATGTTTTGATATCACATTTGATTTATAGGCTAAGGTATCGCAGATTTGGTGTCAACCCTTATCGGCGGCTTCAGCGTGCATGACACCGATCGGAGCGCCGCATGAATCTCACGCGCGAACGCCACCGCGTGCGGCCCGTCTCCATGCAGAGATACGGTCTGTGCTGTTACCGAGATCCACGAGCCGTCGGCGGACTGGACACGACCCGCAACAACGATGTCCTTGGTGCGCCTGCCGATATGGCCGGGATCGTCAATGAACGCGTCGGGCTCGGAGCAGGGCACCAACGTTCCGTCGGGACGGTAGCTGCGATCCGCAAACGTTTCCGCGATGGCGACAAGGCCGGCCTCGCGAGCTCTGGCGACAAGGTGCCCGCCGGACAGACCATACAAGGCCAGCGACGGGTCAACGCGACGAACCGCGGCCACGACGACGTCGGCGATCGAGGCGTCGCGCACGGCATCGTTATAAAGCGCACCGTGTGGTTTGACGTGCGCGAGACGGCCGCCCAGCGCTTTCACGATGCCGGCCAGTGCGCCTATCTGGTACTGGATGCCCGCATAAAGGTCGTCGTGATCCATTTCCGACGAGGGGCGACCGCACTGCGCCCCACCCGGATAGCTCGGATGCGCACCAATTGCGATGTCGCGCGCGAGCGCTGCGGACGCGGTCTTGTGCATCGTGATCGGATCGCCTGCATGCCAGCCACATGCGATGTTGATCGACGTCGCGTAGGTCAGCAGGGCGTCGTCGTGCTCGCCCCCCTCCCCGAGGTTGACGTTCAGGTCAATTGCGGCCATGGCGCGGCGCCTCCGTGTTGGACGGAGAGCAAGTTTGCCGGCCGCGAATCTGGCCGTCGCCAACATAGTGGTTCTCCACCTGGCAGCTTGCGTTCAAGCCGTCGACCGGCAGCACGGCGATTTCGCTAGGCGACCTATCGGCATGGCGTTGGCCTATGAGGAGCGCGGTGAGGTACCCGAGCGCCAAAAGGACGAGCGTAAGCGTTGGCTTGGTGGAGCTCATCGTGCGGCCTCCCGGTCGATTTGCGGATCGCATGCTCGACGCGATACCGAACAGCTGTGAAACTGCGACAGCATTTGCGCGGTCTCGTAGTCGTTCTCGATCGCGATCGATGTGTCGGTCCTTGCTGCACTTTCGACCGCTGCAATTAGAGGCTTCGGCGCCGGGTCGTGCACGGCAACGCCCCAGGCCGACATTGATCGGTAGTTCCGATGTACCCGCTCCGGCAGCCTATCCCACGCGAGCCGCTCGGCTTCTGCGCCCGACTGGAACACGGCGGACCGTTGCGACGCGGGTAGGCCGTCGAGAAACCGCTTGCTGACGACCAGAAATGAGACCGGGTAGGCGTATCGCAGCGCCGTGAAATTAGGCAGGACGTCCGCGTACGCGCGGCCCGCGTCGCCATCGCCCGACGAAATGATTGCGTCGATCGTTCCTGCCTTGAGCTCGACGAGCGCCTCCTGAATCGGAAGGGAAACGACCTGCGCGCCCAACCTCGCCATGACACGCCGCGAAGACTCGTCGTATGCACGAACACGCATTCCCACGAAATCGCGAGCAGAATCGATCGGCTTGCGGGACCAGATACCGGTAGGCGGCCATGGAACGACGGCAAGCAGCACGAGACCCTGGTGCGCGAGCGCGGTACGGTAGGCAGGCTTCGCAAGCCGCGCCATCTCACGCGCTTCATCGACCGACGTAACGCTATAGGGCCGCACGGAAAGTGCGAGGATCGGCTCTTTCGCCGCCAGGTCACCAGCGAAAAGGAGAGCGAAGGGGAGTCGCGCGGAATCTTCGGACAGGGCGGCTCCAAGCGTCTTGAAGTCGAAGCGCGCGGAAACGTGTGCGGTGCCACCCAGTGCGGCTTCGAGCGTGCGAGCAAAGTCGACAGCTGCGTGCCCGGAAACAGTGTCCGCAGGATACGCGGTGGCGATCGTCCAGTTGGCAGACGCCTGACTGGGCACCTGTTGGGCGAGACCCAGTGCAGCTTGCGCGGCCCCCAGTACGGTGATTAGTGTCGCTATTGTTCGCAGCTTCATCGCGGTATTCGCTGTTAGGTCCGTAGCGATAATTCGCGCGGACTACCGATTTACCGAGAGGTTACTGTGCGGCAAGCCACATTTGCCATAGATAAGTGGCGAATGAAAATCTTGTCTGATATTACCGCGAGAAATATGAAGGTACGACGAGACCGTAACTCCTCGCCTCGTTCACGCTGACGCGAATGTCATGCGTCCCCATTTTCTGATTGATCGACTGCCGCGCATCGCGCAATGTTGAATGCGAAATCGCCAGCCGCGTTTGAATCTCGTCCGCCTTGACACCGGCCACGAGCAAAGCGAGAACTTGGTGCTCGAGCTGGGTGAGCGCCAGCTGACTGACTGCCTCGGCTCGACGGTTGGCGAGATAGTAACGCAGGATGTCGTGTGCGAGTGCAGTCCAGTCGCTTCGCGACCGCGCATCCAGAAATGCCGTTTCTCCGGCCGGGGCCGGCAGCGCGCGGCCGACATGCAGTATGCCGAGCGCTGCCTCGTGCCGGGCAGGAAAAAAGACGCTGCTCTGAAACGCCGGATAGCTGCGTACGTCCGCGAGTGGGCTGCCTGGTCCGTGAAGGAGATCAGAAGCACCGACAGGCTGATAATTATGGTGACGCGCCTGCAGGAACACGGGGTCGCTTCGATAAAGAGCCTTGTTCGAATAGTGTTGCGACCATAGTGCCGAATCGGGGCCAATCCCGGCAATCAGCGTGTCATGAAGAACGACATTGCGTTCGGTACCGTCGAGTAGGAACGCATGGAAGACACAGTCAGCTAACCCTGCCTGTTCGGCCGCATTCGAGAGCATCCGAACCAGTTCCTCGTCGGGCAGATCAGTCCGGTGCATGAGGCTCTTGCCGGCCTTTGGCCGATGGGAGCCCCTGGGTACTAGCTCTCGAAGCGGGCCATAGTGTTGTTCTGGGAAGAGAAATGCCGTCTCCCATTCGGCGAACGCTGTCAGCGAAGATGGGTTTTCGAGGGACATTCGCTGGATCGCGAGGTGGCCGTCGATGTGCCAGCGTCGGCGCTCCAACAGGTATCCGCTGTCCGCGCTACCTCGGACGCTCAAAACGAGTCGCCCGTCCGACACTGGTACCGCGACGTTGCGCAGTGTGTCGTTCGGTAACGTGTCACCATTCCAGATGCCGCCCATCGCGCGTCACCTTAGTCCTGGTGCAGTGCGAACGGCCACGTCTCGTCGACATAGGGCCCGCATACTGTTTGAACGGATCGGGCGCGAAGCCAAGCCAGCTGCTCCGGTGTCGTCACGCCTAGAACGACGGTTTGCAGGCCCAATGCAATCGCGGCTTCGATGAGACCATTGAGCACCGGCGCTGCGACCAAAGAAGCGGGCACCGCGCCGACCCATCCTCCATCAAATACAAGTCCATCGACCGGTAGCGTGGCGAAGAGTGAATACGGCGTAGTACGGTCAAGGTCGACGACAGCAAACACCTGGGCGCCACGCTCCCGTATAGCAGCGATCCTTGCTGTCGTGATGTCGTCGGGTTGCCGATCGAGGAGGTCAGTAACAGCGAGTCGGAGGCGCGCCGGTGCAAACTCACGCGACACAAGATAGCGATCGGGATCGATATCGCGCACAAACGACGTGGAGACGGACGCCCACAGCGTCATGTCGTCTCCAAGCCGCGAGACGGTTTGCGACGCGTGTGCAATCGTCAAAGCCCATACCGAATTCGACAAGCGGGTGCGCTCGACAGCATCCATGAATGTACTTGCGGTCAGCGTGCCGGCTGTTGCCCGCCGTAATAGAGGGGTCGCCCAGAGTCCACCGATCGTGTTCGCGCGCGAATTCAGTACCGGCGCACATGCGGACTCTATGCCGCCATGCAACACTGCCTCTTGGACCTCCTCATCAACTCTTCGCTCCTCGCCAAACTGTCGAAACATCGCGTGATCGTAGATGCGATATTCATTTCGGTGCGTTTGAGCGGTGGCTCTCTTTGCGAGGTCCAACGCATAGCTGGCCTGACTCCGTAGCGCGCCGGGCGTGTCATCGTATTCGGACGTGCCGATGCCTACGCTCAACGTGACGTCTTGGCTATAGCCGCGAAAATGGACCGGAAAGCGATAGGAATCGAAGAGCGTTCGTACAAAGTCCAGCGCGCGCGTTGCCGGCTCGTTTCCCGATAGGACCACCCCGAACTGATCGGATTTGACGCGCACAACGAGATCGGCAGACGACGTCAGCTGCATGAGGCGGTTTGCAACCATTCGCACGAAGCTGTCGCCCACGTCGTCGCCATATCGCTCATTGATCGCCGAGAACTCGGCGATTTCGAATAGGACCAGAGCAACCGAAGGACGCTCATCGCGCTTGAAGCGGTCGGTCGTATAGGTATCGAGTGCGCGCCGGTTTCCGAGGCCGGTCAACTGATCCGTATCGGCAATACTCGCAGTGATTGCACGTTGCTGCAGCAGCGTTCTTACATACGACTTCGCCAGAAAAGCTGTGGCGGTCAACGCGAGTATCAGCAGGAATGCCCAACCCCAATAGGCATTCTTCTGGCGCTCGAGGTCTGCATAGATGTCACGAACCGACAGCGCGACAACGGCAGTTATTGGATATCCCGGCACCGGCTGCCGGGCATAGAGTCGGCGATGGTGGTCGATCGGATCGAACAGAAAGTTCGACGAGCCGTCTGACGCTACATAACGGTCCAGCGCTTCGCCAGCAGTCGAGGGCGTGCCGTCCGACGACGCGCGGACGAGCAGTCGTCCGTCTTTCCGAAACGCGAGGACCGCGCCGTCCGTTCCTAGGTTCGCAGGGTTCGCGAAGCTCTTGGTGAGGAAATCGAGGGGTTCCGAAACGACGACGACACCGTCGAAATGCCCTTCGGCATCGAAGAGCTTGCGGGTGAACTGCAGTGTCCAGGTGTTCGACACTCGCCCGAACACCGGCGCGCCGACGTACAGCTCATCCTTCGGTGAATTTTGTTGGGCGACGAAGTGTTCGCGATCGCCGAGATGCACCGTTGCTTCAGGCGATGTCGGCCAGGCCTGTACCACCATGCCGTTGGCATTGACGAGCGTGACGAGCGTCTGGTCCGTCGGTGCGAGCAGCCCGGCCGCCACGAGCCGCGTGAGGTCGACCTGCCCTTTGTAGGTCCGGTACTGGAAGGCAACCGTACGCGCGAGGACGTCCGCGGCTGCCGTCCGTTCGGAGAGGTAGTTGGCATACGATCGAGAGATCGCCGTTGCCCGCGCTTCCGCCGAGCGGTTTGTGAACTGCTCCGCGGAGCTTAGGGCCTGGTCGACGATGAATACGACGAACAGGCATAACGCGACAAAAACTGTGAAGATCGCGATCGTCGCACGTTCAATTCCCTTCGGGTGGACTTGAAGGTCGGCACGCTCAGCAGACTTTTTTGCGAACAACATCAAGTTCACTCCCCGGCGGAATTGCGGCCCATGATTGGGTGGTATCGGGCGCGCGGCCCGCATCCTTGTCTTCATCCGTGACGTATCGCGTGCCGGTTTCTCTGACGCGACTTCGCCAACAGTCCATCTGATATTCAGTCAGCGCAATCGCGATTGTCTCGGATGCTCCGGTAGGACGATAACCGTGCTTGGCCACTGCTCGCATCGTAAAAGCGACCAGTCCAACGGAGTCTTGTCGTACCGTCTCGGTTTGAAGGAAGAGCGTGCGGGCGCCGTTATCTGCAACCAGAAAAATCGGCCCGGCGCTGGCAAACGTTGCTACAGCAAGCAAAGGATAGACAAGGCTCCTGCGGTGCATATCAGCGTCGTCGAATCGATTGGTTTAGTAAGAGGCCTGCCGCGCTCGTGGCCACCGACGCGAGTGAGGCTCGGCGGCCAACTTGCCTCACGCCCCAGAAATATTACAAGGTGTTTCTTCAAGGAATAATTGTCGCAGCGCGGAATTCTGCCGCCACTGTCAAATTTACGAGGGCCTCGAAGCAGGGCATGCCTGCCTGACGCCATAGAAGACCAATTGCCGCAGGGCGGAGTCCGACGATATCCATGGATCGACCACCGGCAACTGGGCCTCCCTCAGGATCGTGATGTCGTGCGGCGAGAGCGGGCCAATCAGTATCTGCCGACTACATGTGAAGTACAGCGCGTTGCAATCAACAACGAGCTGACAATCAGCCAGCCGGCAAACGATGTCGATCGTGTCGTCAAATACGCGGATTACCCCGCCCGCGCAAATTTGAAACTGTGTCGGATTCTCGGCGCCCATCATTTCCTCCGTTCAAATTTCGTGCTGTTCGCGCTGGATTGTCTGCTCGCGAACCTCCTGATTCATTGCCTCGATGACTGTCGTCTTGTCGAGTTTCCCGGTGATCGCGCGCTGCGCCAGGTCTATGTCGTTGGTGACAATGGAAATGTCGTGAGACGCTCGGGTGACGCCAACGTAAAAGCTCCGGTCACCGAATACCTTTGCAAGTGCCTGAAATTCGCGCTCCTGCGCTTTCTTGTCGTCGTTGTCCGGCATGTTGATCGCGAATATCGTGGTATTCCTGGAAGCGCCCTGTGCCGCGTGCACGGTCGATGCGTACGCATGATCCCAGTGCTGGCTTGTCTCGAGATTGACGGAGTGGTGGCTAATCACACCGCGATCATCGACCTGTAGGACGGCGTGTTCTCCGGTGAGCTGGACGACGCGCGCTGTCTCGCCGTTCTTGAACGTTTCGTCGTTGCGTGTGAGGCGAATCACGTCACCAACGGCCAACTGCCGGAGGTCGGGGTCGTAGACCTCAACCTTATTGTGCTTGGCCGGCTCCCAAGCGAGCGTCGATCCGTCTCGTTTCCTAAGGGTCACGATGCCCGATTCGTGATCGACGTCAATCACGCGGGTATAGTCGCCCTTGTCCGCATTGATCTGCTGGTAGGTGCGGTTGAATCGGACGACATCGCCCCGTTCGTAGTACTGCGCTTCCTTGAGCTGTGCGCGGGTAAAGCCCTTCGACACCAAGATCTCGTGTGTGGATTCGTTCTTTGACAGTTCGCCGCGCGCTTGCAGGCCCACACGCACACCTTCATTAATCGCAACGCGATCGCGATTCAGCGGCGTAATCGTGATGTTACGCGCTCGCTCCTCGGGGCTCATGGCCAAGATCTTGTCGACGGTCGACGTGACGACTTCATCCGTCTGGTGCACCCTGCCTTGCTGCGACAGATATTGAAACGACTGTGCGTTGCGCTTCAGTTCAATATCGGTCAGTCGTGCGCCGGCGTCCAACTGATTTCGGCCGGTGATGATGTCCACGGCTTCCTTCATCACGTCCGTCTTTTGCCGGTTGATGTCGGTCATATACGCCGTAGCGATACCATCTTTCTGAGCGAGTTCGAACGGCTTGCCGGCTTCCACGCCCTGCAGCTGAAGCGTGTCCCCCAGGTAGACGACCTTCGCACCGGCGTGCTCGGCGAGCCGATGCAGTTGCGCCATCTGTCGTTGGGCAAGAAACGATGATTCGTCGACAACCCATACTTCCGGCTTCCGCTTGAAGTCCGGGGCATACTGTTGAGCAAACTCGATGTCCTTCTGCAGCTGCCGTTCCTTGATCTGGAACATCGCGACCGTCTCGGCGGCAATGCCAGTCTCTTTCACCATCACTTTCGCGGCCGCTCCGGTCGGCGCCATGCCCCGCACGACATATCCCTCGGCGGCCGCGATATCGTTTAGCGTGCGGAGCATCGTCGTCTTGCCCGTACCGGCTAGCCCCTGAATCGCTACGAATCGGTCCTTGGACGTCAACGCAAGCACGATCGCATCGCGTTGACCGAACGTGTACGAGAACTGCTGCAAACGCTCGGCTTCGGCTATACGCTCCTGGACTTTGGGCGCCTCGAGCACGACCGGCGCATTGCCTTTTTCCTGCTTGACGAAGTCGAGGGCCCACCGTTCGCTCTCGAGCATTTTGCGCGTGGTGTACTTCTCATCCGGCAGCGGCACCAGGTCACCATTCTTCTCGAGCTGCCGGAAAGCCTTCATGACGTCTTGCGGCGACACGCGGCCGGTACCGTGGACCACCGCCGTCTCGACCAGATTAGACTTGTCGACCACGGCTTCGCGCTCGATCAGGTGGGCCGCGGCGAACGCCAGCGCCTGGCGGCCCGTTAACTTCGTCGGCGCGTCGATGCCCTGTGCCTTACGCTCGCCGGCTGCCGCGCGCAAGACCCCGAGGTCTATCCCCTGTTCCAGAGCACGCGCTTGCCAGTCGGCAAGCAGTTGCTCGTGGTCAACGTCCACCTTGCGCTCGCGCGTGGCGAGCGCCGCGCGCTCTTTGTCGGCCGCGGATGCAGTGTCCAGTTCGAGCTGGCGCTTACCGAGTTTTTCCTTCATTGCGGTGCGCCGCTGACTGAAATGTTCAATCTGTTCGCGGGAGATCCCTTGGATTTCAAAGTTGCCGTGCCGATCCGGGTTCGTCAGGCGATACCCGAGCTGCTGTAAGCCGGATGCGAGTTCAGCGTTGTAGATGGCCCCCGCGAGCTTCTGAGTCTGGTAGATCTCCCGGTTGTCGATCGACCGCCACTTACCGTCTGGGCGTAGCGTCACGTTCATCACGACGGCATGCGTGTGGGTCTGCGGGTCGAGATCTCGACTGGTGTTGTGCTTGAAGAGCGCGGCGACCATGTTGCCGGTATGTTCGATCGACGTGACACCGTTCTGGGTCGACCGCGTGCGGATGACGTTCTCCTCCAGATACGCCAGCGCGGACCGAACGGCAGCTTCGTGCGCGTCCCGGACGGCGGTGTCGCCGGCGACTTCGGCCATCAGCGACACGCTCTTTGGGGCGGAGAAGGTGATGTCAATGCCAGGCTGGTGGTCCTGACGACGTTCGCCCGTCTCCTCGTCGGTTACCCATTTGCCGAGCTGCTGATCCTCGACTCGACCCTCGAGTAGGTTGAGGAACGCGGCCGGCTGAACTTGCCCGGCTAGACCGAGGCGAGCCGCGCCGGCACCGAACCAGGCCGAGTGCTCGGTGTTCTCGTCCTGGGTGTAATAGTTGTCCTTCGAGAAATAGTTTCGCGTCTGGGCGGCGCTGGCGATGTTGTGCAAACTCAACATGATTGATCGGGAGCTCGCATTTGATTGTCTATTCGATGTCGGAGTTCGAATGGGCTTTCGCGGCCTGCCGTTGATCCGCGTCGAATACGAACGGTTGACCGCGTCGGTCCAGGCCACGCAGTTGCCGAGTCGGCCGCAGTCCAAGGCTCATCACCGCTCCAGTTTCATCCGCGGGGAGAGAGGTGGAATTTTCGTTCCACGGGCGGATAGCAGACGCCCGCCTCGACGGCACACCCCTGGATCCTCACCACCAAGTCCGTCGGCCGCGTCGGCGACATCGAGACGTCGACGCGGAAATCGCTGTCGTACGTCTCAACCGATTTGCCCAACGCCGCGTCGTAAACCATGGTGCCGGGCGGTTTCAGGACCGCGTATACCATCCGACCTGGCGTGGGCGTTGTGACAGTGACACGATCGCGATATAGCCGGTAGCCAGGTGCGACATGAAAGATCACGCTGACGTACCCATCTGATGCGTCGGCCATCCGCATTGTGAACGCCTGATCCGGTGGAAGTAACCCAGGCGTAGACTGCGCGAATGCGCTCACGGTCGGCGCCGCAAGGAAAAGGGCGGTGGACAAAACACGACAAAGGGCCTTCATACATGGTCTCCTCGTTGATTGCCGTCGCCCCAGCGCCAGGCGCCCGGGCGGGGTGGCAGGATTTCGCCAGTTTCCGGATCGACGCCGCCGCTCGCCGCGACGAGTATCTCCGGGTGCGCGATCCAGTCAGGTGATGGGCCAACGACTACGGATGCCGAAGCGGCAGCGGTTGCCGGCAAGCCGGCCGCCGGCGCGAATAGTTCGGAGAATGCTTGCCGCTTAATAAAAGCAGGCGCGTTTTTCCGCGGTTTGACAAACCCGTACTTCACGCGAGCGATTGGGTATTCGCCGGGATAGACCAAATAGCCGGTCATGTCCGGAAGTCGCAATATCTGTGAAGGCAACGCTAGGTCGCGCAGGAGCCGACGCTTCGCGATGCTGAATCCGTCCCGCTGAGAGTTCACACCAAACGACAGCGATTCATCCTTTTCCTCGACTTCCGTCTGCCCGATGATTTTCGAGAACATCTCAGCGGCTTCTGCGTCGGTTACGCGCAACAACAGCTTGGTTTGACACCCGTTGATAATCGTCCGCGCCAGGTATTCCCCGTAGATGTCGAGGAACTGCGGCATATCCTGCGCACCGAGCATCATGCATAAGCCGTACTTCCGCGTGTTGCTCACCGCGAGCTTCATGATATCGAGCTTCTGCAGGGTCGGGACTTCGTCGATCGAGAAGTGCAGCCGCTCGCGATGGATCGGTGTGAGGTTGAGCACCGCTTTGATCGCGATGTCGATCCAGAGAGACATGATTGGCTTGATCGCCTCGAGCATTTCCTCACGGGTCGAGATGAACATCCACGAATCACTCTCGTTGTAAATCCACTGACGGATGGAGAAAGGCTTCCCATCATCACGGAGAAACCTGAAGGACGAAAGCTGGTTCTGGACGGTCATCTTCAACGACATACCCGTGCGCTCGGTCTTGGGATCGACGTACGACGCGCCGGCGGTATTGCGCAGCAACTGGTAGATCGCGTCCAGGTTGCTCATTGCAATCGAATTGTAGAGATTGCGGTTCGTCAGATTGCCCTCTTTGTTCAACGTACGCGCGACATCTCGAAACACTTCGCGCCCAGCCAATGACCAAAATGGATCGGCCTCGCGTGGGTCGGGAATCAGGCCGGTTGCCATGCTGTCGTAGTGGTACTCCTCCTCGATCTCGTACTTGATGTTCCAGTTTGGCGAACGGTCGTCGAACGGATTCATCATGACGTCCTTGCCTTCCCGAAAAAATTCCTCGGCAAACTCGCCCGACGGATCGTAGACGATCGCGCGCTTCCCACGGGCCCGGACTTGCCTGAGCCGGTCGAAGAACTGCTGGGACTTACCGGTACCCTGTGCGCCGACCACCAGGGTATGCAGGGTCTCCGCGTTGCGCAGCATCGGCACGCCCGCAATCGAATACGGACTCTCCATGTCGTCCTGCCGAATCATCTTCGCCAGTTGCTTCCCGTTGACGAGCGTTGCGCCACGCAAATCCTTGTCGGCCATCGTGCTGCGGCCGAACTCGTACCAGTAGGCAGCGATGGAGACACATGTACACGCCGTGACGGTTCCGACGATGATCAGGAATCGCCGCAAAAAGAAGTAAGCCACATCCCACACCGGGTCCGTCAGGGCGGCAACTTGATCGACGGGAAGTCGCACTGTCTGGCCGTTGACTTCATACTCCATCGGTACCGCCGTCATCATCACGACCGACCGAAGATGCGCGATAACGTTCGCGACTGCTGGACGCCAGATGTCGCGGTCGACGAAGAATGCGGCGTAGATGAACCCGGCCGCCAGACCGAGAAACAACGAGAGCAGCAGGATATTTCGGACCGCGACGAGCACCAGAGCGACACGGTGAGTCCAGATTTCCGAGCCGGTGGAAAAATCCTGGAAGAGCCCGTTTGGTTTTTTTCCCGTCATTTCTGGCCACCCCGCAAAAGCTCGGCAGCTCGTTCCTTCGCTGAGTCACGCGCACGTCGCTCCGCAGTCATATCGCTGCGCGACACGATCTCAGTCAACAGGAACTCGCAAACAAAAATCGCTTCGACGAGTTGCGTCGGCAAAATTGCCAGCGATGATTTCTGTCCGGTTGGCGTTCCCGTCCCAGATAGCTGCCTAGCTTCTTGCAGCAACGTATCGGCTTTCGCGATAGACGCGTCGACGGATGCAATCAGCCGGTCGACCGACTCGGCGAGCGCGCCGCGCTCGGTGAGACGCCGGGCATATTCGGAGAATGAGACGCCGCGGGCCTGGGCGGTTTTCTTGTAAAAACGGACAACGTCGGGGGTGTCGCGAAAACTGACGCGGCCGGTTTCGACTCGCGAGGAAGATTTTCGTGAGGTCATGAAAAGCGCCTGGAATGAAAAGAGCGGGCGCTCGTGGAGTCGAGGAATAACCTCGGCTCGCGCACGAAACCGCGCTCGATTACGGCCCTCACGACTGCATTATTTTGATCGACAGTAGCACGACGAAGAGCGTTTCGCAATAACTCATTTATTTTCATAGTGATACTTATCGAATGTCAGACACAGCCGTTCTAGCTGTCTGACAACGTGCCCCAATCGTGACGGGGTGGGCGCGACAAATTGTCGATGTTCGCGCTTTCCGGCCATTCGGGTGTCTGACAGCGTGAACCTTAACGCAAGCGGGCTTTCGCCATACGTTGCGGCGTTTTCGCGACAGGTCGACTGTAGCTGTCTGACGCTGCACACCGCCACCGTCAGTGGCCGCGCGGCGATTCTCTTTTCATTTGGATTCCGAATTATAATTTCCAATGCCATATTTGTCTGACACCGGAGGATATGACGTACAAGAGGTTGCGCTTGATCCGCACCTCGCTTTTTTCGCTTATTTTCGTAGGTGTCTGACGCCGAAGGCACCGCGCCATGCGGCGCGACACACCGCAACAACGTTGCATGGTGTGTGACGATCGTCTTAGGGGGCGGGGATTCCCCCGCTTCCTAAGACGATCGTAGCCAACTTCACTTCAGGTTTGGGCCGGTCGCGGAGCCTTCACCCGGTAAGGTACGGCGGTTCCCGCTCAAGGGAATCGACGTAATCGGGGAAAAAGCGACGGCGTGGTTTGGTTCGTGAGCGGTGGATTTTCGGCGTTCTCACCTCGGAGCGTAGCGGAGCGGTTCAGTGCAACTTCGGCAGGAGGAAGATGGGGCGAAGCAGCGGGGAATGTGCAGATTCGGCGCAGAGGGTGGAAACGGCAGAAGGTGAGCAGCAGGTGAGGCGGTGGTGGACCGGTGAGCATTGTCCACATATCCACGGTGCCGCACGAACGGCCGTGATCGATAAAGATCACGGAGCCGGTCGCCGCGCGGTGTTGTCCATACGTCAGTGTGTGGCAACACCGGTGTGAGCGCGGGGCGCGGTGGATCTGTGGTCAATGCGGCGTCGGGAAATTTTCGTGCGCGTGCAGACGGTCGGTGTGCCGCTCGACGTCGGTGTCGGGCGGGGAGTCGAAGATTTGCGGAATGCATGCATTCCGCAAACACATGTGATTTTCGCGCGCGCCGGATTTTCACCTGACGGAGGCAGGTGGGAATTCGGCGCGCGCGTTGTGTCGCTGGGCCGCGGCCGGATTGCGGGCCAGCGGGATAATTCGGACGCGCAGCAGCGCGGCCGAACTGGACGAAATTCGCGCGATCCACATGCCCACGGCGTCGTACGCCCGGCCGTGATCGATACGGATCACAGAGCCGGGCGCCGCGCGGTGTTGTCCACACGTTAGTGTGCGGCAACACCGGGTTGAGCGCGGGGCGCGGTGGACATGTGGGTCGCGCGGGACATCGAGCGCGCAGGACGGATTGAGCGCTCGATCGGATTTGCCCGCTTGCGGGCAACTGGAATCTGTTCCGGGCTGTTGCGTGGTGGTGGCATGCCGGTACAATGCGCGGCGAGGGCCGATACCACGAAACGGAGAATCGTGAAATGAGTGAGCTATCGGAAAAGACCACGCGGAAGCCGCGATCGATCGAAGATGAGATCGCGAGGGCGGCGGCGAAGCTGAAAAAGCTGCAGGACGAACAGCGCGAGCGGCTCCGCAAAGATCGTGAGCGGAATCAGAAGGCGGTACTGGAGCTGCTGCGCGCGGAAGGGCTGGACGAGATCCCGGCGGAACAGTGGAAAGAGCGGCTCGAGGCGGTAAAAGCGGCGCTCGCCAAACGGGGCGAGACGCCGGCGCCGGAAAAAACCGCCCAGGCCGAACCGCCGGCTGCTGTCGCCGACGGCGCGCCGGTGTGATCGTTGGGGCAATCCGGCGAAGCGCGAAGTATGCGCGGAGCGGGATTGCCCCGATTCATTTGCGCATCGCGCAAACTGGATAACGCATTGGTCGCGGGCTGGCGGGTGGTCGCGGCGTAGCGGCGAGCGCCCGCCAGCCCGCGACGCCGCGCAAAAAATCCCGATTCTGGCGTGCTCGTGTACGGTCGCTTTCACGGTGAGGCCGAGCGCACACACCACAGGCAGGATCGCCCAGAATTCCGGGATTCAAGGTGCATGCTGGCTAGTGATCGAGTGGGCTGGCGACGCCATCTGTGTTCGCCGGCCCTGCGGCCTAGTAACCGAGCCAGTCGAGCACCTCTTTCCCTTCATATTCTTCGCGGTCGCCAACGTCAGCAAGAAACTCGGCAAAATCGACGAAGTGCTTTTTTATCTCAGCCTCGGCTTCGGCGCGTGTCACGGTCATCTCGCACGCTTCAAAGTAGGAATATGCGGTCATCTGTTCATCCTCGCGAATGGATCGTCACGGAGCGCTCACGGCAGGTAACGGGACCAGTCGTCAATGTGCACGGTTGTCAGCCAGAAATCGTATGCGCCACTGTCGTATGCGTCGGTCAGTTCCGCGATTCGCGAGAAACGCGGCGTATGGAGAAAGACCCCGAAATGGGCACGGCCGAGGCGATAGGCTCGCGCCGTCGCCCAGTTGCGGCACCACGCTTTCGCGTTGGTGGCGAACATGCCGATGAACGCCGCGACCAACCAGACGAGCCGGATTTTCCAGCCGTACCAGAGCGGGCTATTGCGCTTAGCCGACGCGCCGAGATTCTTCATTATTTGCTCCTTGAGCAAGGCTCGACATGGCGAGCGCTGGTCGCGTCGATGACGCGTTATCGGGAAAACGCACCATCGAATGCGGCGCGCTGCGTGTCGGACAGGTTTGCCGCGTCGATCTGCGTCGCGCCGCTCAGAATCATCAGCGCGTACGGTTCGGCAAGAAGCCGCGCCTCACGGCACAGGATCGGATCGCCGTCGCCACTCGGTTGGCGTGCGCGCCAAATGTTGATCGCGCGCTCAAGCTGATCGATGCTCAGAATCGTTCCGGTGTTCATCGTGTGTTCTCCATAATCGTCGCTGTGGCCCAATGCTGGGGTGACGTCATCCGTGAATCGGGCAGGGGTCGCCTCGCGCGGCAATACAGTGCGGGCAGTTTTCAAGTTCTTCGCACATAGCCGCGTCGTTTTGCCCCTGCTCCCATGCGGCCCGCAGAAGCGGCTCGTCGGCGAACATCGTCGGCAACTCACTACGGCCATTCCAATAATCGTTGCGCCCGAGAGTCTCGGTGTCGATCTGAACCTCGATCATGTCGAATTGTTCCGCATCGGTGATTGAGGCAATCCGGGCAAGCGCAAACGAGACACGAATATCAAGACCGCGCATGGTACGTCTCCTTACTTGAACGATGGAAAGCGCGTCCGGGCGGACGCGCACGACGTTAATGAATGATTCCGAGCGCTTCGCGCACAATGCGTTGCGCGTGCGCTGCGCCGAACTTCTCGCCGTGGGAAAACCCACGCTTGTAGACAGCAATGGCGGCGTTGATCTGCTCGGCGGTCCAGCCGGACGGCAGCGTAAACAGCCCTTCGCCGTCTGCGTCGTGAACCGAAATATGCTTCCAGATTCCGCTTTCGTGCGAGATCGCGAAATGGTCCTCGGTGATACCTTCAATCATCAGTTCATCAGTCTCGTAGCTCATCGTGAGTCTCCGGGTTATTGCCAAACCGGCGACCACGCGCCGGACGAAAGGCGAAACAGGGTGATGCGGCGCACGCAACCGCCGACGCTCGTTTCGAGTCGCACGGCGCGCGCGTCGTCATCAGGACGGGTCCAGCGATGCAGGACGCGAATCGAGGCGTCAGCCGTGCAGCCGAGCCAATGGGTCGCGATCAGACGGAGTCGGTTCGAGCGCCGCGCTAGATCTGCCTTTTGGTGGGCCTCGGGGGGGGCGGGGGGAACGCCCGCGTCGTTGGTGTGGCTGGATGGGTTGGGGGTGTTTGCGCTCATGGTTCCGTCCTTTCGTGTCGGGTTGTGAATCTGCCTTTCGGAGCCGCCTCGACGCGGTTTTAGCGGGGTGGGTCAGGGGTGCAAGGGAACCGTGGAATACCGGAGCGCGCGCAGCGCGCGAGGATATGCCGCGAAAGTCCCTTGCACCCCTGACCCATTCCGCTATGCGTCGAAAAGAGGCGGGCCGGAAGGCAGATTCACGCGCTTAACCCGACGCGAAAGGATGGAGCGCAAACACGGCAGTCCCCAACCCAGCCAGCCACACGACGCGGGGACGCACAGCGGCCCCGCGTCCCGTCGCCCGGCATCGCCGGGCGCTAGACCTGATGTCCGCCCGCGCGTAGCGGGCGCGTACTCCACGAGCAAGCGAAGCGCGCAGCGCCGGCACGGCGCGCAGACGTCAGGGATTGAAGCCCGTAGGGGCGAGACTCGCGCAGCGAGGCTCGACGCGCAGCGCGAAAGCCCGGCCCGGAGCGAAGCGGAGGGAGACGCCCGAGCAGCGAGTCAGGGAAGTGCCACCAGTGCATGCGCCACAGCGACGAGCGCATGCACGGCATCGGAAAGGTGATCCTTTACGGGAGTGGCAGAGAATCGGAAAGTGAGAATTTTCGGGAGTAGATCATCATGCTGCGTACGGCCCGCCGAAGGAAACTGACCGGCACGCCGCACCAGCGGGCGCGGCGCACCCGCTGGCGTCGATCAGGTCAATCTCGCGGCGGCATGCCTTCGCCTTCCGCTACAGACGCGTCGTCGCGGACGTCGTCGGCCGACGCAACCAACGCAGGCTCGTCGGCCTCCGCTTCCTCGGCGCTTTCGTCGGCATGCGACGCCTTCGCCGGAACGTCCCACAGCTTCATCCGCACGGCTTCGGCCGTGACGAAATGCTCGGGCAACCAACCGCGCCCCGCGATCAGCCGTTCGGCCTCGGTCGCCGCGTCCCCCTTCTTGAGCTTCGCCACGCGCATCGCATCGGAAGGCGACACGGCCGCGCTCACGACGTCCACGATCCGATCTTTCGAAACGTGGTCGAAGTAGCCCGCCTTCGTCGGTTGCCACGCATCCGCGAGATTCAGCCCGAGCGCCGGGATCAGTGCGTTGATCGCGTGCGGCCGCTCATCCGGGCGCACGCTGTCCACGCTCGCCGCGACGTACTGCGCGAGGATCAGCAGCAGGCGCTCGTCGGTCTGCTCGATCAGCCAGCGCAGCAGCGCGTCACTGTCATTCGGGATGACGCCTCCCCAAACCCGGCGTTGCTCTCGCCGCATCGTGAACGCAAGGTCGTCGTCCAGTTCCGGCGCATGCTTCGTCAGGTTGTGGGAGTGGTCACGGAACGTCACGTCCAGCGCGCTCCCTTCGGTACTGTGGCCGTACTCGCCCGCCAGCAGCCGGTGCACGAGCGCGGCGAGCGCGACGTGCGGCTGCTGCGCGAGGGCGGCGGCAACGGCCGCCGTGCGATGCGCGTTCAGGCGCAGCGTCAGCCGTTCGGAGTGCGGCCCCTTCGCGGGCTTCACAGCCGACGCGCCGACGCGCGCGGGCTGACCATCTGACGAGTCCTCGTCATCGTCGTCACCATTCTCGCCACTTTCGGTCGTCGCGGCTGCAACCGGCTCACGCGCAACGAGTCCGCGCTCGATCACGGGCTCGCCGTTCGCATCGAGCGAAAGAAGCGCGCCAGCCTGCGCCATGTCGTCGGGATGGTAGACGAGCAATGCCCCCTCGATCTCATCCTGACGCATGCTCAACGCGCCTTCTTCCAGCTCCAGCCGCTCGGCGGCTTCGTCGTCCATGTCGTCGGCTTCCCACTGTGCCGCGATCTCGGCCAGCCGCTGATCGATCGCCGCCAGTTCTTTCGCCACCTCATCGGTGGGTTCCGTTCGACGCGGCAGCACCGGGCGAAATTGCGACCGCGTGGCATGGTCCCGTTCGGGCATGGCTTTCACCCATGCCCAGCCTTCGGCCAGTACCGACGCGCCGAGTGCTTCCAGTTGCTCGGTCGCGAGGCGCAGCATCAGCGCATGATCGCCATACCACGCATCCTCGGCTGCGGAGAACAGGTCGCGTCGCACGGCACCGCCAGCCGCTTCGAACGCCTCGACGCCGACGAATTTCGCGACGCGATTGCTCACGAACGACTGTTCGTCGCGCACGAAGCGGCGGCGAATTGCATGCGCGTCGCGGTTGTACGGCTCGGCGTCGAACCACGCGGCCTCTTGCTCGTCGTGACTGTCCGACAGCGCGAGCGCCTGCATTTGATCGAGCTTGATCTCGCCGGTGCGGAACAGGTCGACCAGCTTCGGAGAGACGCGCGCGAGCTTGAGGCGGCGCTGCACAGTTTTCGGATGCACGCCGTACAGGTCCGCGATTTCCTCGATCGACCGACCGGATTCGACCAGAATCCGGTAAGCGTCGCACGCGTCGGCCGGGTGCATCGGCTCGCGCATTTCGTTCTCGGTTGCCGACAGCAGCACGGCGTCCTCGACCGGCACGACCCGGCAGCGCACCGGGTGGTCGGCGGGGATGTAGTCGTGTTCGAACAGGTAGATGAGCGCGAGGCGGCGGCGTTCGCCAGCGGCCGCGCCGAACGTCTGCGCCTTCCGCGCGCCGACCTTCATTGGATGGACGATCAGGTTCTGGAGCAGACCGACTTTCCAGATATTGAGAGCGAGTTCCTTGATGCCGGTGGGCGGCACGCGCCGCACGTTGTAGGGAGACGCGACGAGCCGTTTGAGCGGAATGTCGCGCAGCTCGTCTGCCGTTCGGTGAGCCTCGGGGGGTGCGGGGGGAACGCCCGCATCGTGGGCGAGGGCCGGGATCTCGGTGGTCACTGCGTTCATAAAAGCCTCCTTTACGTCGGGGTGGAAAAAGCTGCCATTCGGAGCCGCCTCGACGCATGGGGAGTGCGGACGCGCAGGCACTGCAAGGGCGCGAGCAAGGCCGCAGCGCCGCGGCCGCCAGGCCCGGCGACCGGGCGCCGCGCGCGGCAACGCGAACCCTTGCGGTGACGGCGGGCCGCACTATGCGTCGGGATGAGGCGGCCCGATGGCAGCTGATGCGCCGACGGGAGAGGCTGGAACGCGGGGACGGCTGCCGAGACCCGGACATCGCCGGCGCCGGGCCGCACGCGCGGCCCGAGCGCGAACTCCGCGCGGCTCGCCGCGCGGCTGGCGGGGCGGCCAGCGCCGGGGCCGGACGCCGGCGGCGGCCGAGCCCCAGGAGCGGACAGCCCGTTTCTCTGGCGCGCGGGTGCGTGCGGCTTGCGTGCCTGGCGCAGCCGGGCGCGCAAGGTGCCGCGCGCCGGCTGGATATTTGGAACGGTGAAGATCTACCGCGACCAGCTGGGGCGAGCAGTCCCTGCCCGCGCCGGCCGCTCGATGCGGGCGGGGTGGGCCGCCCCGGATCAGTGGAACAGCTCGTGGTACGGAATCGGCCTTCCGCGTTCCAGGCGCCGGCCGGGCCCGCGGGCCCACGCCGGCGGTGGAACATGGTCTAGCGGCGAACGCCGCCGGCGCCAAGCGCGCGCCGGCGGCCGCGCCTCACTTCGAAGCGTTTCGGCGCCCTTCAATAACGCCAGCGTCGTACGCCGCGGTCAATGCGGCACGGATACACCAGACGGCACAATCATGGAAATCCAGCCGGTCGCTGTAACGCGTTTCAAGCGTGTCGATGTTCAGATGGATACGCGCGATCGCAAACAGCAACATTTCGAATTCGCCTTTGTTCATGGGTGTCTCGGCAGAGGCCTGCCGCGGGCAAAGTCCGGGCAGGCGGGTGAATTTATCGCCGGGCGCACTGACCGGCCTGGAACGCTTCCAGCATCGCGTAACGCAACGACGTCGGCAGGATTTCGATTTCCGTGTCGGAATCCCGCACGTACGAGATCTCCGGGCCGAAGGCGTTGGCTGCGATCGCGGCCAAAATTGCATCAATCAAATATCGGGGCATGCTGTTCTCCAGTTGTGCCGGCCGCGGCGCGCGGCCGGCGCTCGTGTGGTCAAGAAAGCTGCACTGCGCCGCAGTTCTCGGCCAGGCAAAAGGCGAAATACCAATTTCGGTACAGTTCGGCGAACAGGTGATCGCAATCGGCGTCGATTGCCCCAAGGAATTGACTGAAATCGTCGGCCAGCTTTGCGGAAGTCCGAGATCCGAGCGTTCCCGATGTAATCGAGAAATCGATCAGTTCCTTGAATGGGCCGTCCTTTGCCGCGATCGCGCCGTTCGTATGGCAGATTCGCGCGGCGCCGATCGAGATCGCCGGGTAATCGGCGAGCTCGGCCAGGCGCTCGCGGAAAATGTCGTGCATGACGTAGGTGCCGGCGCTGAATTCGAACGAATTCCGGTACCGATAGATACGCCCCATGTCCAGGTCGCTGGCGCGGTACGGGAACCGCACCGCGGCGTCAAGGCGGACGCAAAACACGTCGACAGGGTCGCCGTTTTCGTTCGTGCGGGGATGGTCGAGCTGCTCGAGACCGGAATAGGCTGAAACGATCAGTTGCATGATGAATGTCCTCTGTTCGAGTCTTAGGCGGCGGCCAACGCCGCGCCGGCAACGGGCGCCGTCAGGCGCGCCTTGGCGGCAGCAAAGTAGGTCGCGTCCAGTTCGATGCCGATATACCGTCGCCCGAGCTCGCGGGCGGCAACGCACGTCGAGCCGGAGCCGGCGAACGGATCCAGTACGACGTCGCCGGGCTGCGTAAAAGCGGAAATGAGTGTGCGCAGCGCGGCGACCGGCTTTTCGGTCGGATGGTGGCGATTGCCGCTGTACGGAAACGGCATGACGTCGGCGATCGGCGCCGCCGGCGCCGCGGGCCGCCCCTTGGCGAGCAGGTAGGCCGATTCGTGCTGGTACTTCACCAGGCCGGCCTTGGACGCGTAGGACTTCGTGAAGACGAAATGGCCGGCCACGCGAAAGCCGGCGGCCTTCCAGGCGTCGAAAAACAGGTCGACCTTGTTCCAGCCGTAGAACGAAATGCACACGGCATCGCGTTTCAGGACGCGGAACATTTCGGCGAACGCCGGCGCCAGCCAGTCGCCGTTCACGTCGTTCGCGATCGAGCGGCCGCTGCGATCGCGGAAATTCACGAGGTAAGGCGGGTCCGTCACGATGCAGTCGACGGATTCGGGGGCGAGTTTGGGCATGGCGACCAGGCAGTCGCCGTTGTACAAATAGCTCACGGTCAGCTCCATAGAGTTGAGATAGGGGCAGCCAGAGCGATGCGGCTCGCAAACCGTGCTACCCGGAGCTGGCGAGCGCCCGCAGGGGAATGGCGGGCAAGGGGACCGTGGAATACCGGAGTGCGCGAAGCGCGCGAGGATATGCCGCGAAAGCCCCTTGCAGGAGCGGCGCGCCGTGCGACATTCGTCGCGCACGGCGCAACGGTCCGTCCGCCAGGGCACGGCGGGCGAACGTGGGCTCCGGGTTGAGAGGTCGACGGCAGCGGCGTGCCGGCGGAAGGGGATGGACCTGCAGGACGCAGCGGACCGACGGTGCTGCGTCCTGGTCATGAGCGCCGCAGCGATCTCCGATCGCGCGGCGCGATCGCGATTCCGTCAGCGCGGCCGCGAGAGCGGCCGCCGCGCAAAATTGTCCGCACGACGGCCGAGCGGGTTGAGGTACTGCAGCGTCAGAACAGCGCCAGCTGCTGCGCCTCGAGGCGAGCATCTCGACGCTGCACGTCGACGTCGCTCGCGAGCAGCTCGATCGATGCACCGTCTGGATCCTCGACGCTCGCGTCGAGCGGAATGTGCGCCCCTCGCGGGGCGTCGGCCGCACCAATACGCTCAAACTCCGCACGCGTTGTGGCCTGAAGCGCACGCACGGCGTGTTCGGGCAGCACACACGCTACAGACGCGTACTGGCCGTCAAAGAAGCGCTTCACAGCGTAGCGTTCGCCTCCGCCGTGCCTCGGCCGGTATACGGTCAGGTCGACGCAGTCGGCATCGCGCCGACCGTTGGTCCAGCCCACTGGCCCACAAGGCACTAGACCACATTCAGCGGCGATCGCCGCGCCGCGCGCGATCAGGTCGGCGTGCGCCCGGTCGATGACGCGATGCAGATTGGGCATCTTCAGGAAAAGCTGATTCATTGGGGCGTCCTGGTCGTGCTCGGGGCAGCCGAACCACGACGGCCGGCTGCCCGCAAAATGTGAGATCGCGCACCATCCCTCATCACCAGGTGCGCGACGGCTGGCGTCGGCTTATCGAAAGCTGTCGGGACGCTCCCGCCACGCCTGCACCTCACAAACCTTCACGAGCTCGAACGGCGTCTCGCCGTCTGGCTCGATGCCAGGGTTCTCCAGAATGACGCGCAACGCATCTGCGTCGCTCAGGGCGGCCAAGGCCGTCAGAAGCCGCTCGCGGCCAGCCTTGCGCGCACGAGCCCACTCGCTCCCGTCCTCGTCGTTCCAATCCGGCACGGTGCGCAGCTGAAGGCCATACGCGCGGGCGGCTTCAATTGCGGCAATTTCGATCGTTGTCATGTTTGGCTCCTTGGTCACTCCGGTCAGTGGACATCGCGCCGCACGAACAAACGCGCGGCCGTAGCCGAGCGGGGAAAGCCGTGCACGTCGGACGTCTCGGCAAGCATGGCGGCGACGTCCATCTGCACGTTAGATCCCGAGCGAAGGCTGCCCGCCCGGTGCACGCCGATCACCTCGAGCAGCTGCAGGTTGCCCGCGCGAAATCCGTCGACCGTCATCACGGCGCGCACGTCCGGCGCCAGCCGATCGCCGTAGCGCGACGCGAGCCGCGCGAGCGCACGCTCGATCGCGCAATCGCTGAACTGTCGCGACAGCGCGATCCGATCTGCAGCGAGACGAACCGTCTGCCGGCCGCTGGACGTCAACATGAAATGTTCGACGCGCTCGAGCCTGCCGCCGTCGACCAGACGGGTGGCCTGCAGCGGCATCACAAGGCGCGCGACCTGGACGTCTCGCGGGCCATCGGTCCAGTCGATGCTCAGCTGCGTGCCGTGTTCGTTCTTCGCAACGCGCACCGCGAACGACGTCGCGGGGAAACCTTCACGCAACACGGTCTGCACCAACTGCGCGGTCTCGACAAGCGTCAGCACGTCGGCCAGCATCGCGGGCGCGGTGGCGGAATCCCGGCTGCCCCGCGCGCGGACGGACTCGGAAATCTGGGTACGGCGATCTGCAATGTGATGGAACATGTTGAACCTCGAATGATGGTGTACGGGACAATGTGAGGCGAGGGCGCCGGCGGCGGCCGCCGGCGCGTTCGGGTTAGCCCTTGAGCTTGCGCATCTCTTCGGCGAGCACCCACATGGCACGATTCAGGCGGAGATCCTGATCGATGCCGGCCACACCGCGTGTCGACATCCGGCGGCCAGTGGCCGAGCGACCACGCAGTCCGCCCTTGATCACGTTCTCCTGCACGCGCTGGAACGTGGTCCAGAGGTCGGGACGGTTGTCTTCGGTACGACGCGCGCGAAGCAGCTGATCCTCGGTGATCGGCGCGGGCGCTTCGGTCACGTCGTACCGGAGCGCCAGCACCGACCGCGCGAACGCCTGTTGCTCGCCTTCATCGAGCTGCACGGCTTCCATCTCGCTCTTGCATTCACGGATCAGGTCGAACCCGTCGAGCACCTCGTGCGCGCCCTCGACGACGTGATCGACGACGTCGCCCTTGTGCGGCACGCGGATGTCGTGCGTCGTGTCGCCGAATACGAGACCGTTCTGGCAGACGAATCGGTAGTAGCCGGCCAGCATCTGGTAGCTGCTCGACCCATCGTGGCTGTTGAGGAGGATGATTTCCGGGGTTTCCGGCGACGCGACCTGCGACGCGTGGCGCAGCCGGAGCATGTGCTTCGTGTGCTCGCGCTTCGCGGCGACGCGAACGCGGGTCTGACAAACCATGAAGGGCTGGAACCCTTCTGCGCGAAGCTTCGTGAGGATCTCGATGGTCGGAATGTACGTGTAGCGGTCCGACCGCGAGTCGTGCTTGTCGGCGGCGAAAATCGACGGCGCGACCTCACGAATCTGCTCATCGGCAAGCGGCGTGTTCGAGCGAAGGATCGGGGCGTTACTGCCAAACTTGGTTGCGAGTTGCATGCTTTTCTCCGTTGAAGATTCAGGTTCGATGCTGTCGTTCAGGAATTCGCTGGCGTCCGTCAGCACCAGACGACGTGGTCGTAAGCGACGGTGCGCCGGTAGTAGTTCCGTCCATCCCAAGGCGTGTACGTGTATTCCATGTACGCGCAGTGCAGGACTACTATCCAATGGTGCAGTCGGTTCGTTTCCATCGTGACCTCCATCTGCGGTTGGTTTGCTCTTCAGGCCGACCGGGACCCAAGATTCCGAGTCCCCACGTAGGGGTTGTGCCGGTGCTGCCTGGACTTCGGCAGAACTGCTGTCCGCCAGTCCCCTGAGTTCGTCGTCCCGCGACTGAAGGAGCCTGCCGGCGGGCGTGTTCAAGGGCGGTCGCAAAGCCGCACGCGGAGCGCAGCCCGAAGGGCGAGCACCGAACGGGTGCCGCGGCCGGCGAAGCGGACCCTTGAATGCGAACGACGGTGGGCTACGGTCGCGTTTGGGACGGCGAGCTCAGGGACTGGCGGTTTGCGGAAAGTTGAGACGGCACCGGCTCGCCGCGCGGCGAGCGCCCCATCTTGCGGCCGTGGCCGCAAGACTGATGAGGTGTGGGCCGCGTGTCGCGGTCGTTCGCGACACGCGGTTGCGCTATGCTTCGGCGTGATCGTGTGAAATCTGAGACGAGTCGATGCTCATTCGAGAACAGGGAAACCTCATCAAGGTGCTGCGCGTCGAGCCTCCCAAGCAACCGCGTGCAAGGGGACGTCGGCGCGAACACGTGCTCGGCACGTTTCGCGCCGACGAGCCAATACCGCCCGAGCTGCTCGCCGCACTAACCCCCAACGACCGCGAAGCGCTCGCGCGCTGGCTCACGGTCTACCGGGAAGGCCAGGCGCGCACGGAAGCGCGTGCGATGCTGGCCTCGGCGCCCGCGCAACTGGAATCGCTCGTCAGTGCACTCGAAGTCGCGGCCGATACCATGTCGGCCGCCGAGGCCGACCGTGTGTGGGCGCAGCTGCAGGCGATCGCACGGACGCTGAAGCGGTCCGGCCATCCGCGGCCGCGCGCCGTGCGCCGGCCGCCGGCGCCGCTTCCCGGACAGCAAGATTTCTTCGCTGAAGCCGACGAGCTCGAGCAGCTCGCCGAACAATAGCCGGGCGCCTGTCTGGAGCCGGCACCCAGCATCGGCGACGACACCGGCCGCACTCGGATCGCGCCCCGACCTACCAACGCTCTACGAATACGCGGCGGTCGAACGATCGACCCTCGACGCACCGACGGATCTTGCGAACTGCCGGCACCCCTGATATACATACAGTGGTTGCGATCGACGACCACCGTACGATCCGGAGAGCGGAATGGACAACTTGATACAGGCGGGCGACGTTCACGATCGCCAAGAGTCCACGCAGACGAGCGGCGGGCTCCGCTGCGTGCGAATGGATCTGACTCGCAAATATTGGTGCTGCGCATGATGACCGCGCCGATGCTCGATCAGCGCGACACGATGGTCGCGCTCGGGTGGACCGTGGTAAGCGACTACGGCTATTCGCATCGTAGTGGCTGGACGATAGGCGTCTGCCGCGTACGGGACAAGTGGGTAGTCGAGCTCTGGGATGGAACAGATCTCCACGCCAACGTCGATTCCCCGGTAGCCGCCGCGCGGCTTCATCGGGAGCTCGTGGTCGAAGCCGACTCTAACGTAGCCGGCGTGGACATCGATAGGGCGGATTAGGCGGCGCTGGTGAGCAGTCCGTCGGTAGTTGTGCGACGAGCGGTAGTGCAATTCTAGAGGCCAGGTCGCCTGCGTCTCAAGTCGGGGTAGCACGGTACGAATCGCCGTCACGGCGGATCTCGTACCACCTCGTTCCGCCGAATTCGGCCGCCGCGCTGTCCGGGCGTGCATAGAGGAGGCCCAGCATGCGGACGGACTCCCCCTGCTCGGGGAGACGATCCAGGTCACCTCGCAGGAACATGTTCCGACCATTGACAGCAACTGCGAGCGTGCGCCTCCTTGTCATTTGGAGCCCGTCTGGTTGCTCACGCGTTGCCGGCGATTTCGAACTTCCCCCGGACGCGATTTCCCAGACAGCAAGGTCCGTGAGCGACGGCGTGCGGCGCAGCATCGCTCCGTCGAAAAACCATCCGGCTAGTAACGACATCGTCAGTGCTCCCTATTCAACGGCCGTCGGAAGCAAAATCGTGGTGGTCGGCAGCGCACGCTGCGTCGGTCAGTTTGTGTGATCGGCGCCGACGCCCAGGAATACACGCTGAGTCCAGCTCGCAAAGCTGCCGACGATGCGCAGCGGCCCTTCGTGGACAATCATGATGCAGGCGATCATCACGACAAGACCAACTGCGTAGAGCGCGAGTGAAGGGACCGATTTCGGCTGTTGCATTATTCAGGACTCCATTTTACATAACAGATACTAGCGACGGAGAGCATGTAACGGCCATTTATTAATGTCCGGCCCGGACATTTGATTCTGGCTTTGACAGAGCATGACAGCTGTATCCGGCCTCCGACGGAATCGGTGAATCTTTGCCGCTTTTGATGAAGCGCTGCAACTCGTCCCAGGCCTCCAGATAGCGAAACTTCGGCACGGCCGCCAATTGTCCATCGTGCAGCACAAGCACGCGTTCGACCACCAACTGTTCGTGATCGAGTAACAGGCAGGGTTGATCGTCTTCGATCCGCTTGATGCACGCGTCGAGCGCGGTCTCCGCAGTCCGGTATGGCCCTTGTTCCGCTCCTGCGGCGGTCTCGCGCCGCAGAAGGTACGCGAGGTAGACGACTCGGATCAGGCAACAGATCTGATCGAAATCACCGCGCCCGGCTCGAATAGTCGCCAGCGCCAGGTGGTTTTCCAGCGAGAGCGCATGTACGTTCGCGGTCGGCAGTGGCAGCAACATCTCTTTCGTGCGCGCCGGTCGCGTGTTGCGGGATACGCCTTGCTTTCTCATGTTTCACTCTTCGTTCTCGCGCTCGATCTCACGTCGACCAGAATTCTGAGCACGTTACGCCTCACCGGCCACGATATGCAACTGGCCATCACGATCGACTACCTCGCGCCGCATCGAAAACAGCCGGCCGCATCCGCCGCACGACCAGCCACGAACGTCGGTGTGCTGGGCGCTGCCGACGCGGCCGCAGAACGGGCATGGCGTCGTCTCAGTGGGTTCGATGCCCAACCGCATCCGTGCCGACAAACTGCCGCTCGGCGCCAGTCGGTCCGCGAATTCCGTGAACATCGTGCTCCATTTCTGGATCATCCCGTGGCTTGTACCGACGAGATCCGCCGCCTGCATAACCGAGAGCGGCAACGACAGGTGTCGAATGAACAGGCGCATGCGTTCGAGCGAACTCATCTTTGTATTGACGAACGGCGTGCCTCGGCGCCGGGTGAATCTGATTCGGCAATTTGCGCACTTAAAGCGCGGAAATGCTCCATTCGGACATTCATCGAAACGCGTTTTGCGACTACCACAGTCCGGGCACGCTGGCGGCCGATGACTGAGCGAATTCAGTTCGTCGAACGCGTGTGTGAGCCTGGCAGTCAAAACGAGATCTTCGCTCGCTCCGATCTCTTGAAAGAGCAGCGGTGCAGGATCCAGCTCCGTTGGGCGCCCGCCGAGCCTAACCCGTCGCTCCCACTCTCCGGTCGAATCGATCTGCAACAGCCACGTGCGCCAGGCCATTACGCGTTTTCCAATGTCGGTTGACAGGCTTCCCATCCGTTCACCGGCGTCGACGCACGAAATCGGCCGTGATAGCAGAGACACGAACAGATCGAGCTTCTTGAGGTGCTTTTCACCGAGCGGCGTGCCGACCGTGCGACTGAAGTAGCGCCGGCACGTCTGGCACTCGAACATCGGAAGTCGACCAACGGGGCGCGTCCTGAATCCCGCGCTATTAATGTGGCTGCCGCCACAACGCGGGCAGCAGGGACGCGGATCGTGGCTTTCGGACAAGATCGCGGCGATTTGCTCGGTCAGAAATGCCGTAAGCTCAGTGTCTTCGCCGACGTCATCGGGGCCTTGACGCGCCGTTCCACTCAATCGCGCTTTCATCAGAACTGGGCCGTCACCTGAAATCCCAGCGTGACCCGGGCCGTCGGAAACCCGGACGGCTTGTACACCGGCGTGCCGGCGAACAGGTCGTAGCCGAACCCACCGTAACGCGTCGCGACGCTGCCCTTGACACCGATCACCGCACCGGCAAGCTGCGTTCCGACCAGCACGACCGGCTGCGGGCCCCACACGCGGCCGTAGTCGATGCCTGCGTAAACTGCCTGGCCCGACTGCCCGATCGGCGCCTGTAGCTCGTTGCGCCAATAGAAACCACGCGTCGCAGCGAGCATCGTTTCGCCGTCGAAGCCGCGAACCGTGTAGCGGCTGCCAATCGTCAGATCGTCGATGTAGTACAGCGTGTTGCCGGTGTACTGGCCATGAACGCTAGTCACATACCGGAACGGCTGCTTTGCGATCGCGAACGGCACCGACAGATTCGCATCCAGTACCGCCATTCGATAGCGGTAGGTCGGGCCGCCGCCAGCTGCGAGTATGTCGTCCCGCGCACCGAGTCCGCCGACACCCTGACGATAGGCGAGCGTACCGTCGAACTGTGCACCGTCGAAGTAATGACGATCGGTCAGGCCGAATTCAATAGCCGTGTTGTTGCGGCGCTGCTGCGTGATTTCCGTGTCTTCGATGAAGCTTTCACCGAAGCGCCGCGACAGACGGGCGTATCCGCCGAACACGTCGTTTTGACTGCGTAGCAGTACGCGGGACAGCTTGAAATCTAGCGTCTTTGAATTGCCGCTCGCGACAAACGTCTGGTTCACGCCCGCAATCTGTTGATAGTAGGTGTTCGTGTACGCGGCCAGCGTCGCGGTCCAGTAGCCCCACGGAATCGAATAGAAGCCGTTCCAGCCATGTGACCCAAGGCGCTTGTCGCCGAATTCGAGGTCTTGGCTGACGCCGACGTTGAATACGTCGTTCAAGCCAAGCGGGTTATCGATGCCAATCGCGAGATTGCCCTGCAGCTTGCCAGTCGCGCGTGTGCCCGAATTGTCGATCGAGGCGACGACGGTCCACGGCTTACCCCGCTTCACGTCGAGGACGACATTGCTCTCCCCCGGCACGTCGGCCGGCACGATCTGCATCGACACGTCCTGGCTCGTCACGCGCTTCATCTGCTCGAGGCCCTGTTCGAGGTCGCGCAGGTTCAATAGTTCACCGTCGCCGGTCGGGAACGCGGTCTTCCAGGTGCCGCGCAGCTTCTCGTCCGCAAGCCGCACATGCCGGATTACGCCGGGCACCAGCGCCAGCTTCAGCGTCCCCGTCGACAGGTCCTGTTCCGACAGTAGGACACGCGTCGTGATGTAGCCGCGCGCCAAGATCGCACGTGACAGTCCCTTGACGATCGTATCTATGCCTTGCTTCCCGACGCACTGGCCGGAATAGTGAGCGAGCCATTCGCGCGCGAAGGCGAATCGATCCATCGGCAGCGCGGACGCGCCTTGCGCCTTCACGGATACAGTCAAGGAATCAGGGACGTCGAGCGTGAAACGGTCGATACGAAAACACGGCTGTTCGACCGGTAGTGGAGGATACGTTTCGACACGTGGCACTTCCGACCGCACGGAAGGCGCACGCACTGCCGCGTCACGTTGCTGCGCGTCACGTTGTTGTTGTGCTTGCCGATCTTGTTCAGCGTTCGCACGTGCGGCGGCTGCCCGATCTTCAACCGTGGGAGCTTGCTGTGCGTGTACTGCGAGCGACACCAAAGCCGTAATTGGTATCGTCGTTAGCCGCAAAAGCGTTTTCATTATTTATTGATCCCGAGACGCCGTTCGTAGCGCGCCCTTTAATTGGCATATCAATTTTATTCTTTAATCATCTTTTAAATTCTTTAGAAATTCAGGATCTACCCAAACACTCTTAACTCGGGCCGGATCGAGATAAATTTCCTCGGGCTTAAATGGACGAAGGGAATCCAAAAATACAACCAATGAACTCCCAACCTTCGACAAAGCCTCATACCCGGGAATTTCATGATCCCAGAAATAAATGCACCCATAATCACCGTCATGAAGTGATATGCAAACATAGTTTCCACCTTCGGCGTGAGCTATTGGGAAATAGCCCGAAACCTCAGTCTGCTCCATATATCCGATATTTTGATGAATCTTATCAAACGGAATAAATTGACCAATTCCAGAACCACCCCCACCCGGAATATCAAACGCATTTGAGTCAAAATAAGCTCCGTTTAGTTTCTTCAGAATTTCTATATACTCGGACGGAAGCGTCCTTCCAATTTCGCGCTCGACCTTAGCAATAGCTTCAGGTGTCGGCGCAGGCAATGCGTTGCGTGTCTTAATAATCATCATTGAGCTCCTGGGGGCGGCTTTAGAACGGCACTGCCTCCGGTATGGCGAATCGCATCATGCAGGTCTTGGGGAATCAGGAGCATCGTCCCGGCATTTTCGACGTGATGCCATACATAGCCACTGGGCGTCTTCGTAAACCCTGCCGCCTGATTTGAGAGTGCAGCATCTTTATTATAGTCCCCCGTCAAATCGACGACATCGACTCGCGCCTTCGCGTATGGCGCAAAGTCGGGGAATCCCTGCGAGTTGAACTTGACTCCTTGCGGATACTTCTGCTGAATTTCGGTGGGAAGTTTGTCCATCGGAAACTGCTGGTCCGCGTATTTGCTATTAATTGGGTAGCGCCCGTTAATCAGGGGTAACCCATTGCGACCAACGCCAGTAATGGCCGCCGCCACGCCGTAGCCAGCACCCGGCGACGCTCCGATCCCAAGCTCCGCAATCAGCTCCGACCCCTGCAACGACTTGAGCGCATCCATACCAGCATAGCGCGTGTAGCTCTGAAGCGCTGCTGTACGGAGCGACATCAAATTCGTGTCGGACGACTTGAGATTCAGCAGCTCGTCCATCTCGGCGGCAGACAGGCTCCCGGTATTCCGAAGCTTCTGTTGCAGTTCGTTTTCGCGAGCACCGTATTCGACTTGCTGCTGCCGAAGATCGGTAAGCACGGCCTTACATGCATCGGCACTGGCGCAGTCCTTTACCTTGGCTTCGTTCGCTTCCCAGAGCTTGCCATACTGCTGCTTGACCTTCTGGTTACACACCGACGGATCGGCTGCCGTCGAACAACTGATTTTCGCCAACGAGCGTGCGGTCTGCTCCGGCTGCGTGAGGAAGTTGTTTTCGACTTCCGTTTGACCCGCCGTCGTTGCTGTCGCTGCGTTCAGTCCGCCAGCGGTGGCAACGCCCGCGACAATACTGGAAATCAGGTTCCCCTTGGCCTGCTTCTCCGTCGCGGTTTCGTTCGGACTATCGGTGAACAGATTGCTCAACAGGCTCGACGTCGCTGCCCCCATCGCACCAGCGCCGCAATTCTGACTACTTGCAGCCGCGCCAGCACAGGCCACAATCGCATGCATTGCTGCGTGCAGCGGACTGCCTTCCGTGACCGCGCCCGTCTTGACAAGATCACCGATGTACGACGCGCCCTGTTGTTGCAAGTAGTTCACGACGCCAGCTTGAACAAACTGTCCGCTGCTACCCGTGACGTTGCCGCCTGCTGCTGCCGTCAACGCCGACAGTACCTGCCGGTAGGTCCCACCCGGCCCCCAATCTGCCATCAACTGATCGGCTTTCTGCTGCGCTGCTGCCCGTTGTTCGGGCGTCAGGTCGAGATTCTTCGATGCCGCTTTTGCTGCATCCGCTTCCTTTAACCGATTATCGACAAACGTGCCAGCCTGATTGATGAACTGACTGGTGATATCAAACCCGGCCTGCACCTTGTCCTTGTCGAAAATAGGCGCGAGCGTGCCGCCCGTATTCGACGTATCGCGATTGACGCTCGCGACTGTCTCGTCGGCAGACTTGCCAGTCATCTGCTGTTGCTTGACGTTGTCGGTGATCTTGAGCGAACCGCCACTGATCCCGCTACGCGTGGTTGAACTCGCATTGTCCGATGCGCTCAACGCAATCGGGGGAGTAGCGGAAAATCCGCCGCGATCCGGGAGGTTCGTGCCGGCAACAGGATTTACGTTATCGGCCGTTCCCTTTTGGTTCTTGCCGATGCCGCCGCCGTAACCGCCAGAAATCCCGACCGACGACGCGTCGTAAGACGCATGATTCAGGATATCGCTCGTCGTCAGCGTCGCCGTCGTCAGGCTGTTCTTGCCGTCCTGTACAGCCTTGTCGTTACTTGCGATCACGCCACCTTTCAGGTCCGTATTTCCCTTTACATCGACCTGATAACCGCCGTCGCCAGCCTTAATGCCCGACTGTTCGGCGACCGACGCGTAGTCGCTGTTCATCTTCTGCTGACTGATGTTGCCCGATACACTCGACGGGCCGGCACACAACGGCGGCACGCACACGCTGACCGATACGCCTGCGCCTTGTTGCTTCGAATTGTAATGGTCGGTGTCCTGCAAGCTCTCGACGTTCAGGTTGCCGCCCACGTCTGCGACGACTTGCTTGCCGGACGCGACCGCACCCTTGATGTTCGTATCGCCGCCGGATTGAATCGTCAGCGTGTCGCCTGCCGTGACGTGCGTATTCGTCCAAGCGGTTGAATTGCCATCGGTGTTTCCTCGATTGCCCGCGACGCCAGCCGTGAATGCAATTCCATTCTGCTTACCGCCCCCAATCGACACGCCGACGCCGAAGCTTCCGCCACTATTTTTCGATGACTGGCTGCTGGTACTTTCAGCCGCTTCCAGATTCACCTTGCCGTCTGCGGCAAGCTTAGCGTTGCCACCGGCCGAAATCGTACTACCGATTACGTCGATATTGCTATCGGCACCAGCGCCCGTTGCCTTTATCGATACGTTGCGGCCAGCCGACACCGTACTACCGACTGCCGTACTCGCTTGCGATTGCGACTGGTTGTCGCTCTTGCTCGCGCCGACGGAAATATTGATACCGACGGTCTTGCCGAGTGCCGACGGATCGCCGCCGCCCGTTGCATCATAGGCGTTCTTCGCAGCAAGGCCCGTCGTTGCGGCCGCCAGCGCGGTCAGACGTGCATCGCCCTTGGTTTTGCCGGCCGCTTCGACCATCTGCCTGCCGGTCTGTGCCAAGGCGATGACGGGGCTGGTCACGCCGACCGTCACGCCAGCCTGTCGGTATTGCTGCTGTTCCGCCTGACTCATCGTGTCGTAAGCCGAATCGATCTTGACAGTCTTGCCTTCGAGCGACACGTCATTACCTGCGTGCAACGTGCTACCGGTAGCGTGCAGGTTGCTTCCGGCGGTCACATTCAGATTACCGTTCAAGGAACCGACCATGCTGCCGGTGTTCGTGACTTCCGTCGAATGCTGCTGATCCGACATCGAGCGCGTGCCGATCGAAACCGACATGCCTCCGTTCGACATGAGGCCCGATTCCTTTTTCTCGAAGCTGTTCGCCGACTTCACCGTATCCTGCGAAGTCGTGATCCTGACGTCACGCGCCGCGTACAGATCGACATCGTTTGTGCCGACTACGTTGCTGCCCCGAACCGTGATGTCCTTGCCGGACTGAATCCTGACGGTATCGCCCGATACGGTGCTCGCGACACCGATGTTAGCTTGCGTGTCGTGCGATTCCTTGGTGGTCGAACCCGATACGAAACTGCCGCGCTTCGTCTGGACGTTCTTGTAGCTGTCGTGTTCCTCACGGCCTTCGTTGATCGTCACGTTACCGCTGCCGGCAATCGTCACACCGCCCGGCGTCACGCTGTTGGTACCCGACGTAACCGACGAGCCCGTCAACGTGACATTGCCTTTCGACGCATCAGCGATGTCGATGGCCGACAATGCTGCATTGCGACCAGCCGAGAAGGTGGTGCCGACTGCGGTTTCGTCGTAGGTATGGTCTACTTCCTTGCGCGCGCGCCCATCGGTTGCGACGTTATCGAGCTTCGCTGTGTCGGTGACCGTCGTTGCCGTGAGGTTGCCGCCAGCCAGTACTGACAAATCCTTGCCGGCCGATACATTCGCGCCCTTAAGCGTCGTATCGTTACCGCTTTGCATCCCCAGGGTACCGCCCGCGGTAATGCCGCTCGTCACGTTCTTCGTCGTGGATTCTTCCCAATGATGCTGATCGTTCAGGTACATCGACTGGTTCGTTGTGGACTGCACCGTATCGACGTTGATGTTTCGGCCTGCCGTCACGAGTGCATCTCCGCCGGCCGACAGATTCGCACCGTGCAGCGACAGGTCGCGACCGGCCTGAACCGACAGGTCGCCCGTCGCCGCGATCGAGCCTTGCTGACCGACCAGGCTTGTACTGACCTTGCTTGCGCCCGATGCACCGGTCGCGCCCACGGCATCAACCAGCGTCGTGTTGACGATATCCCGGCCGGCGCTGACCGCGACCCGGTTGCCGGTGATCATCCCCGACGCGTTCACCACGTCGTTGCTCGCCGACACGACCGTCGTGCCGTTGGCGCCGCTACTCGAAATTGTGCCGCCGCGGTTCAGGATATCGGTTGCGGTCAGCACAGTCTTCGTGCCGCCCTTGATGACACCCGTATTCGTTGTGCTGCCGGCCGTATGGATTTCCACATCGTCGGCCGCGATCAAGCCGCCGGTCGGCTGCAGGTCGTTCGCGTGGGTCTGCGCCATGTAGACGACCGGGGCCAACACATGCGTCGTTCTGCCATCGGGCAGCGTGACGGTCTGGTCGACCAACCACACGATATCGCTCGTCAGCGCGTCCATTTGCGCGGCGCTCAACGCCATGCCCGGCACCAGACCAAACTCCTTGGCGTAGTTCGCGCCGTTCGTCATCAGCGCCCGATATTCGTCTTCTGCGCTCGCATAGCCCGGCAGGAAGGTGCGCCCCGTCAACTGCGTGATCTGGTTGCGCACCATTTGCTGCTCATACATCCCGTCGCCCAAGCGCTTTTCGATGCTCGCGGGGTTCAGGTTCAATGCCCCAAGCATGTAGTCGCTCGAGATGAAATTCGTATAGCTCGTCAACCGAGGATCGGTGACGATCAAATACGGTTGGCCCGGCGCGGAGTGGATCGAGTACATGCCGCTCGTCGGCAGCGTGATCGACAACGCACCGGTTGCGCTTGCGACCGATTGCAGGGCCGGCACCGTGGTCGAACCGCTTGCCGCGCCGACCTTGTTCAGCGTGCTACCCGATACACCCTGATTCGCCGAATTGTTGCCGAGCGTGCCGCCCGTTGCGCCGGTCGCTGAATTCTGCGCTGCGACGTTCTGGTTATTGACGCTCTGGCCGGTGATCGACACCGACTGATTCGCGATGATCGTGCCGCCCGTTCCGCCAATGGCGACTGGCGTATGGACTACCGGCGGTTCAACGATCGTGCCGCGATCCTGCGTGGTGTCTTCGTTCCACGCGTACATCGACACGATGTTGTCCGTTTGGTACTGATACAACGTCTGCCCGACGTTGTTCACGACCGTGCCGCCGTAACTGCCGCTACCAACGGAACCGTTCTGCTGCGTGCTGCCGATTTGAATCGACTTGCCGGCCGCGATCACGCTGTAGTCGTTGTTGATCGTGCCGACGTTCGCCATCGTGATACTGCCGCCCGCCACGAGCTGCGCCTGCGGCGCCTGGCTCGTTACCTTGTCTTGCTGAGTCGTCGACGTGGTATCGCGCCAGATTTCAACACGTTGATAGCCGTTGTGGCCGTCGCTGCGTGTCTTGTATTCAGTATCCGGGACGTAGTTGACGTGTGGGTCGTAGGCATCCCAATAGTTGACCGTCACCGACCCGTCTGCGTTGGTCGTCAGCGTGTTGTAGTAAATCGTCTGCTGCTTGCCATTCACGTTGACGACCAGCACCTTGTCGATTGCGTTCGGTCCGGACGATTCCGATACGATCTGCGATGGGCTATAGCTTGAGGTGAGCGCCGTCTTATAGCCATTCACCCACATCGCCTGCGAGCAGCCACCGTTCGGGTCCGCGTTCATCGTCGCGCATACGATGTATTTCTGGCGCTTGGTTTGGTGCGAGGTCGTCGCGCCGGTCGTTTCGGTCGTGACTGTCGGCGCAGGACGCGAATTGGTGAACGTGCCCGCGGCGAGCTCAAGATTGCCTTGTGCTTCGATCGTGGATTGATCGTTCAGCACATTTTGCGTGCGATTGGCGAGCAATCCGTTCGCATCGCGCTGGCCGTTCGCCGCAATATTGATATCACCGACGCTGAACAGGTTCGCACCACCCGTATTCGACAATTGATTCGTCGCGTACAGGTTCAGTTGATTGGCGGCTGCAAAGACGGCGGCGGCTCCGGTGTTCGTGATCGTATTCGCGTTCGCCGTGACGTTGGCACCGATCACGGTCCCCGTGTTGTTCAACGTGGCGCTGCTGGTCGTGACCGAATCACCTTCGATGCGCCCAGCGTTATCGATCGTTCCACCGTTTGCGTTGACCGTCGTGTTCGCGGAATTCAGATCCGCACCGCTCTGGTTTTCGACATTCGCCGCATTTACGGTCAGCGCGCCGTTCGCATCCAGTACGCCCTGGTTCGTCAGCTTGCCGGACGTGGTGAAATTGAGGTTGCCATTCGCGTGAAGCCTGTTCGCGGCCGTCTGCGTGTAGTCGCTCCGGAGCGTGATCGAACCGTTACGGCCCGCGACGATGGACCCATCGCCGGACAGCGTACCGGTGTTCAGCGTCAGGTCTTGATCGCTGCCGATCGCACCGCCCTGATTCGACAGTGCACCAGTCTGAATCGACACGCTACCACCACTGCCAGCGTCATTGCCGATCTTGCCCGAGGTGTCGTCAATCGTCGCAGCGGTCAACGACAGCGCGCCGTTGGCGCGTATAGATCCGTTTTGGTTAGACAGCGCTGCGTTCGCACCGTTGAATGTTAGGTTGTTCGCCGCGGACAGCACACCGCCTGCGTTGCTCGCGTTGCCGCTGACATTCAAGGTCAGGTCGTGGCCCGCCAGCGTCTGGCCGCCTTGCGCATTGGTGAGGGTCTGCGCGGTCAACATCACGTCACCATTGCCGCCGATCGTACCTGCGCCGGCCTTACCGGAGGCATCGGTGTTCGTAATCGACGCACCACCGTTGATTGAAGTCGCACCGGTTCCGATGTTTGCGACGCGACCATCGCTGTTGTCGATGCTTGCACCGGACAGTTGCAGGGTCGACGTCCTACCGTTCGCCTCGATTTGTCCGCCTTGGTTGAGAATTGCCCCCTGCGCGCTGGCCGTCAGATTGCCGTTGTTCGCCTGGATGAGGCCTGCGGAATTTTTCAGCTGGCCATTCGACTGTACTGACAGCGATTGAGCGGCGAGCAGAGAACCATTCGAGTTGTCGACCGAACCGCCGGAAACCGACACGTCACCGTTGCCGCCAATCGTGCCGCCTGCCGTGTTCGAGAGTACGTTCGTCGTCGTGACGGACAACGCATCGGTGCCGAGCGCTTTGACGGCGCCGCCGTCGTTTGCCAAGCTATCGGCCGAGACCGTCAAGGCATGATTCGACTCGATCGCACCCGCTTGGTTGTTGACCGCTCCTTGAGATTTGATCGTCACGCTGTCGGCACCGATGTAGCCGGCCGCGCTATTGTCGAGCGATTGAACACTGAGCGTAGCCTGCCGCTGTGCGGACAGGGTGCCGGCCTGATTCGACACGGCGGCGGCGGTCAGCGCGAGCGCGCCGTTGGTCGCGATCGAACCGCCTTGATTCGACAGTGCACCGGTCCCGATGGTCAGTGTGCCGCTGCCGGCGTGCGCGATCTTGCCGTGGTCGTTGATCAGTGTCGCCGGCGTCAGGCTTAGATCGGCGCTATTCGTCTGTACCGTGCCGGAACTATTGTCAAGCGTGCCAGAAACCGCGATCGCGGTCGGGTTCGTGCCGGTCTGCGTGATCGTGCCCGACCGGTTCGCCAGGTCGGTCGCCGACAGCGACAACTGGCTGCCCTGAATCGAACCGGAAGTGTTGTCCAGATTGGACGCGCGAACGTTTGCCAATGCGCCGGCGGAAATGCTGCCGGAGGCGTTAGCCAGGTGCGTGCCGGCATCAACCGATGCGTTCTGACCAGCCGTCAGCGAACCGCTACCGTTGTCGACGGACTGCGCACCAACCCTCAAATCGGTCGCAGCGCTGATCGAGCCTTGGTTCGCGATGCTGCCGGCCTGCACCTTGATGCCGCCGTCGCCGCCGATCACACCGCCTTGCGCGCCGTTCGCGGACGTACCTGCCGCGTTCGTGAGCTGGCCGGTCGTCGTAATGGACAGGCCGTCGCTGTTCAGGGACGTCACGCGCCCGGCGGTATTCTGCAGCGAAGCGCCAGCCACCGTCATTTGACCGGCACTCTGGATGATGCCTTGGTGATTGTCGATCGCACCGCCTTCCACGTCTGCGGTGTTCTGCGACACCAGCGTGCCGGCCTGATTCGAAATCGCCCCGGACGTGTGAACGGTCAGCGGCCCCTGCGACGACACGGTGCCGTTTTGGTTCAAGACGCTGCCCGCCGTCAGCGTGACACCATTCTGGCTCGAGAGGCTACCGTGATCGTTGACGATCGCGCCCGCTGCGGTCGCACTCAATGCGCCCAGTGCGCTCGTCGTCGCGTTGGACAGGTTGATATCACCCGCTGTTGCGTTCACATCAAGCGTGCCGTTCGTCGCCGTCTTGCTGCCAGCGAGATTGACGCCGTAACCGCGAAGCGTCGTATTTCCGCCTGCGATGTTCTGGCCGGTCGCGGTCAGTTGCCCCGTCGTCGTTACTTGCAGGTCACCGGCTTGCGTGACCGTGCCGTTACTGTCCACACCCGCGCCAATCGCACCCGCAGAATTCAGCGATCCGGCATTGATGCCGACGTTGTGTTGCGCGGCGAGCGTACCAGTGTTGGCCACATCCGCGCCGGTATTCAGCGACACGGATTGCTGGCTGTAGGTCGTGCCGCTGTTCTCGATGCCGCCGCCGGCCAACACGGCGACATTGCCAGCCGAGCTGATTTTGCCGGACTGCACCAACCGACCATCGGTCGTGAGCGTCATACCGGCCGCGTCTGCCGAAAGCGTGCCGGCATTCTGGACACCGACAGCGCTCCCCGAGCTCACCAGAAAGATGCGGTTACTGTACATACCGCCGAGTTGGCCGACATCGATCGCAACCGTCGGGGCCGCACCATCGCCTTGAATCGGCGTCGCCGCGAGCGTGTCGTGATTAACCTGATTCGCACCCGCGATTACGTTCAGATTTTTCGCGTAAATGGCCGCATTTGCTTGGACGGCGCGAGCTATAATGTCGACCTGATCAATATTGGCTGCGTTCAGGCCCGATCCCGACACCGTTACAAGCCCACGATTCACGTTGAAACCAGCCACGGAACCGTCTGCGCCGTAATACGGCACACCAGTTGTCAAAACGGCGCGCGATGTGTTAACAAAGCCGCCGCCGTCGATTAGCAATCCAGCCGGATTGCTAATGATGAGTTCCGCTTTTTGTCCGGCAATCTCAACGAAACCGCGAATCGAGCTCGGATTATTGCTGTTAACTTGGTTAACGATGATTCGCGCAGCGTCGTTCGGCCCGAAGTTCGGGTTGCCGTTGATCATACCCGCTTGCTGCGTGTTAACAATCGTGGGTGAATTGTTAATTATCGCGCCAGGCTTTTGAACGTCAAACTGATTATACGTATTTAAAGAAACACCGGCACTTCCGGGCTTATTGATGTTGACTTGCGGCAATCCGTTTTGCGTTTGGATGACCGAAGGTGCATGTGCACCGCCACCCACAATCTGAGCACTTGCCAACATCGGAGTCGCGCCGGCCGCCACGAGTACCGCAAATGCTGCGTGACGCAGTGCAAACCTCGCCAACATGTTTGGCGTCGAATTGTCGGCCGCACACTCCGCCTCGCCCTTACTCGCCTTCCCCGCCGAGGTTGCGGTCTCTTCCACCGCGACCAACATGCCGCGCACGCGGTTGAACACCAGTCGATATTGATTCTTGTTCATGATTCTGGTCTACCCGGAAATTCGTGGTCCGCGCGTCACGCGATTTAGTTGTTGAATGGTCTGCTATGACACGAACACGCGACCATGAATGCGAGTCAAAGAATGTTAGACGTTGTGCGGCCGAGCCGACAATGTTGCCGCAACCGGACTGAATGTTTGCGAAGGCGGAATGGATTCAATGCATTGCATTTGATAGCCGCGTCCACTCGTCGCCTTTATGCATTGCGTGTAGTGCGTAAGCAGTGCGCAAGACATCCTCTTGCTTGCGCGCCTCGCGCTCGTACTGCTCGCTCAGTTGCTCAATGGACGCCAGCAACACGGCATGATCGATATCGGGGCACTGAACCCGGGTCCCATATCGCGCGATCGCAGCCAGACGCGCAAAATGCGTCACGCGGTTGCCGGCACTTTCCAGAGCCAGCTGCGCGATGGATTCAAGCACGGCAACGTCGTTGGTCAACGCCCGATTACGCTCAGTCAGATTATCGTTATGCAAACTCATATATCCCGGCCTCTCGGATGCTGTCGGCTGTATGGCACGAGGCCCCGACAGACGGCAACGCGCACGCACCAGGCGGTCGCGACTGAACACTACACGGGAAAGCGCGCTACCGTCCATCGGAACAACAGGGTTTTTTCAATCCTTGACGATTTCTAAATCCCTACAATTATCAACAATTGTTTGGGATATTTTTTATATATCCTATCTCGATATATAGGAATGCCGCCATTCAATTAAAAATTTCTTTATGATCGTCTTGCTGCTCCGTCTTGCGTGGCATGGCCGATCGCTCTTCCCGGGCAATACCGGCCAATGTATCGGCTTGGCTTGCAAATGCGCAGAGGCCGGGCCGGACCTTTCCCAACGCGTCGGTATTTGTTTCTGAATGATGAGATGTTCGTGACACGCCTGCTTTGCGTCTATTGGGACGACTGTCCTGGGCAGCAAGGCGATCGACCTCGGCGACGGCGGATTGACCCACTTCAACCCAACCAATGAATACGACGGAACGAAGTCGGGTAGTCAAGCCCCCCCGGGCGGTGAACCACTTCGCTGCGTCTTTGTTTTCCGTGCGTGACCGCTCTACTCCGAGCGGCGGCCAGCCACGAGAACAGGCATGTTTTTCTGTTCGACAATTTTGAATTCTTTGAACGCCAACCGTGCTTTTCGGATTTCAACGTCGTGACCAATGTCACCGATCCAGGACGCGACCTCCCCTTGTGACGTTTCACAGCGCACACCGATGACCACCTCTCGCAACGCCAGATGGTCACCAAAGTCCGCGTAGTAGTGTCCATCCTGATCCCGATCCTGAAGATCCGCCATTACCCGATACTCGCCTTCGTATCGCCACGCATCGAACTTCGTTAGCAGCATCGCTTTCACCATGTCGGGGGTAACCCCAGCGTTGTGCGCATTTAGGTCGGCGTCGAAATCGAGGCGATTTGGCTCGTAGTTGATCTTCATCGCCAATTCATCTGGTACATCGAACCCAAGACATATGCCGTAGTGCTTGTTCCCGTAATGTGCCCACATGACCGGACTTTGCCAATGCGTTGAAAAACAGATGACACCACGCTGTGTGGATAGATGCTGGCGAAGCACCTGTGCAACCCTTCGATGCTGTTGAGTAGGAAGGACGTGTGGCAGCAATTCAAAGGGATCGTTAAGTTCTTCGAAAAGCGAGATTTTCATGCGACGTTCGTCGATAATCTTCTTCGCCCATTTTTCTGCTGTCAGGTAGTAGAGTCGCATGGTCGGTCAGGCTGGAACGGAGTTGTGCATTGTATCGGCTGCCGGTAACCGATCCGATATTGAGATCGGGCCATGAATTCAACTCCTACTCGGAAAAGGTACGTAAAGTTCGGACACCCACAGCTCACCGCGGACCAGGGCAAAAAAATCGCCGGCGGCCGCCGGATGCTCAACGAAGTGCTGGACGTATGGCGGCTGCGGATACGCGACGTCGAGCAGCTCGCCGGCCGCCGTGCGGACCAGCGAGTGCGACACGAACCGCTGTTGCGCATCGTTGCCGCCATCAGCAAGCCAGCCGCGCACCGGCGTGTCGGCCGGATGCATTGCCAGCCAGCATTCGACCTGCTCGTGACAACGACCTGGTGCCGGCACCCAGTCTGCCAGTACTCCAGTTCCTGCGTAGCCGTCGATCGGGAGCGCGTCCATATAGGCACACGCGACTGCGTCGGCGAGCGTGGACGTCACGATGGACAGCGCGGCGGCCCGGTCAAAGGTAGAAGACATGATGGTTTTGCTCCCGTGTCAGGCCGCTGCAGGGATCGGCGAGCGACCGCCGGACGCCATGACACGCTGCACCTGTTCCCACGCGTCGAGGTAACGGTACGCCGGCGCCGCGGCCAGCTGTGCGTCGTGGGTGACGACCAATTCCTCGAGCGCCTGCCGCTCGGTATCCGCGACGCTCCAGGGTTCTCCGCGCTCGGCTCTCCGGATGCAGTCGTCAAGCGCCACTTCCGCGCGTTGGCAGCTGTCCAGCGCGGCGGGACCGCTATCTCGCAGGAAGAACGCGAGGTACAGCACGTTCAGCAGCGTGATGATTGCCTCGATGTCGCCGCGGCCGTCGCGTAGCATCGCGAGCGCGAGATGGTGCTTCAGCGAGAGGGCGCGCACCTGGTCGACGGGCAGCGGTAACAGCTGCGCCTTGGTCAATGGTCGCCGGGAATGAGAAAGTGGTTTTCGGGTCATCGAAGGTTCATCGATAAAGTCATCGGGGTGAGTCCACATAACGCGGCGCGATGCGCTGCGCCCGCAACCAGCCGTCGTCGGCCAGCGCAGCGATCACGGTCGGCGGCACGGTCTGCCAAGTCAGGCCGGCCTCGGCACGCGCTCGCTGCCCGAGCCAGCGGCGCCATGCGTCGTGCCTGCCACCCGGTGCCGGTATCGGCTCGATCTGATCACCGTCGACATGCCAGTAGCGATCCGCTCCTGCACTGCGTGCGCGGATCAACACGGTCTCGCAATCCGTGTTGATCGCCGCATGCACCGTCTCGCCCCGCCCCAATGCATCAACCATCACCGTCACCGCGGCCCGCTTCACGTCGTAGATCTGTAGCTCGACTTTCCGCAGCCGGGCCTCGACGCCCTGTTGGGCGGCCAGCCAACAAACGCCGGCGACCAGGCGGTGCATGCCGTTCACGCACACGACGGCGCCGCCATAGGCGCGCAGGATCAGCGGGTAGGCTGCTGCCGGCGCTGGGAAATGCGCGTCTCCGATCTCGGATTCGAAGTACGCCAGCGTATCGCTGCCCCACCCTCTACCGTGCAGTCCGTCCAGCAGCGACCGCCAGGTCGTGGCGTCCGGCGCCCAGGTCCGGTGGAACAGGCCGACCAGCGCGGTAAGCGGAACGTCAGCATAAATCCGATTTTCGCGGTTGCGGCGCAACCCGAACGTCGCGGCGGTCAGCTCACGATCGAGCGCGACTGGTCGGTCGACGATCGCGGACGGTGCAGCGTCGAGTGCGTCGTAGATGCGTTGCAGTGCCGGCGAATCCTGGTGGCGATCCGCCGACGCACGTTCGTCGCGCATTGCTTCATCTCGCGCGTTCGCCTCGCGGGTCGTGAAAGGTGCATTCATTGCGGGCGCGTAAGCGTGCGAACAAAGAGTTCGGCCCATTTCAGTACATCGAACACCAGCGGCTTGAGCACGGGCTTGCTGCCATGCACATCGCCCATCTTCGAGCGCAAGGTCTGCATCACGTAGGCCCCCCGGGTTAGTGCGCCTTTGAAGTTATTCGCGAAGATCTTCACGTCGTCTGCATCCCAACCCAGTTCACGCAATCCCGCGTCGAGATCCATAACGACCGCCACCGCGCGATTGCAGCCTTCCTGAAACGACTGGGCAGGCTCACCCAGCTGATATTCGTCATAAATTGCCGCCACCGCCGTGTCGACCGCGCCGCAGGCCGCGGCGATCGCCCCGCTCAGATCACCATCGCGAAAGCGCTGCGCGGCCTTGACCAGATCCTCTCGGGGCCCTTCTGGCAGACTTGTCAGCTCGGCCGGATCGAACAGCTCCAGCGGAATCAGACGGTTGTCGACTAGGCCCCATCCGTGCCGCGCCAGCTTCTCCTCAAGCTCTTCGCATAAATTCGGCCGGCGCGACAACACCTCCTCGGCTACGAGCATCACGAAGCGCCGACGCTCATCGGCTTCCATCAGGCCGACCAGGCCGTCGATCGCGCTGCGCAATTGATCCTTCGTGACCCCGTTCCCCGACTTTTGTTGGAGATGGGAAAGTTCGGTGACGTCTACGCCGGCCAGGCCGGCGACATCTCGGATATCCGAGAAGCTCAACTGGCCGAGGCTGGCGCGAACCGTACCCCACGCGACTTCAATGGTTGCCATGATTTCGGTCCTTGGTGTCGTCAACGATTCCCAGCGCGGCGGCAAAGCATTGTCCGACCGCATCACTCACAGCTTGCGGATCTTCGACCGCTGAAAACAAGACCTCAAGACTAGATGAGGATGCCGCGCACACCAACATGACGAGCTCCTGGGCATCGTCAATATCCTGCCAAAACTGCGCGAGATCGAAGAACCATCCGCCCTTGAAATTCCAACAGGCATGCCACGCATGTCCCGGTCGACGACCAAGCTCTAACATGCCGGGATCCATAGGCGTCGCCCAGGGACGCCGCGATACCTTGAGCCTGAAGGTGGCGTCGTACTGTTCGACTCCCTGCTTGATCAGCGAAGCGTCGTCATGGGCTCCGTGCAACCAGTCCCTGACGAGCACATCCGACCATTGCGGATCAGCCCGAGAATGGTTATTAAACGATGACATCGCGCGTACGGCAACTTTGTCGGCCAAAATAATGCTGTTACTTCAACTCCGTTCGAATTAAATTTGTCACTTTGCGTACTGGATTTCGGGACCTGTCCGTAAGAGCCTGATTCCATAGTCGTATCCCGGCATAAGTCGCAACCGGCTGATAGAGGAGAAGCCCGTGACTATCCTCCAAGAAATCCATGCGTGGTCCAAGGCTCTCGCCGTCTGGCAACAAGACGCCATCGCCAGGCTCTATGCCGACCGGGCGCTTAGCGCGGCCGACCTGGACGACCTCTACGCGTTGGCCAAAGCCGAGGTGGGCATCCCGGATCCTGAAGGGCGCCTGGCCAAAAAGCTCCACGATGCCCAAGTTGCGCCGCCGGCGAATCCGACGCGCGTCGTTCTACTGACGGCCATCAAAATGTTGGCCAACGTCAATGCGTTGGCCAATGGTGCGTGCCTGCCCGTTGCCCGGGCAGGCATCACGGGCATCTACGGTGAGAATGGCGTCGGGAAGTCGGGATACTCACGCGTGCTCAAGAAGGCATGCCGGGCGCGCGACCGGCGCGAACCCATCCTGCCCAACGCGAATCTGGAACCCGGGAAGAGCGGACCGGCCCAGGCCACGTTCGAGACGGAGATCGACGGCGTCGTGAGGGACCTTCCCTGGAAAGACGGCGCTGAGCCGCCCGAGCCCATGTCGGACATCGCCATCTTCGACTCGCACTGCGCTCGCGCCTACATCGACAACCAGGGTGATTTCGCCTACGCTCCGTATGGGCTGGACATCCTGGAAGGCCTGGTCGGCGCGTGCAACAAGCTAAAGGCTCGGGCCACGGCGGAAAAGGCTGCGAATGCCCCGAGCAATGCCGCCTATGCGGGCCTCGCCGGGGAGCAAACCGAAGTCGCCAGAAAGCTGCTCGGCATCCCTGCCAAGACCAAGGCAGAGGACATCGAGATACTGGCCACGCTTAGGGAAGCCGAACTTGAGCGGCTCGCCTTGCTGAACAAGACCTTGGCCGAAGCCGATCCGAAGCAAAAGGCCTTGGCCCTGCGGCAAAAGGCCAGCCGCCTCACCTCGCTGAAGGAACGTGTCGCCTCGGCGATCGGCGTCGTGAACGACGAGAAGGTCGGTTCGCTTCAGGCGTTGATTGGCAAGTCGAATGCTGCCAAGGGAGCGGCAGAGCTCGCGGCCACCGAGTTCAAGGCAACGCCCGGCCAACTGGTCGGGACGGGTGGGGAGGAATGGAAGGCCCTCTTTGAGGCCGCCCGAACATTTGCCGAACTCAACCATGCGGGCCACGATTTCGCTGAACTTCCGCCGGAGGCTGTCTGTCCTCTCTGCCAGAACGCCCTCGGGCAAGAGGGAGCGGCTCGGCTGCGTCGATTCGACGCCTTCATCAAGGCCACTGCCGAGAAGGCGGCGAAGGATGCGCACGAGGCCGCTGCCATCCCCTTCAGGGCGATTCAGCACGCGAACTTGGACTTGATGTTTCGCGACGCGTTGGTCGAGGAGGTGACCGAGATCGGGCCGGAAGTTGCTGCGGCCTGTACGGCCCTTCAGGAAGCCCTCAAGGTGCGCCAATCGGGCATCCTGCAAGCTGCCGGCGGTAAACTGGTCTGGGATGCGCTTCCCAAACTCTCCGACGATCCGCAGCCCGGCTTGGCCGACCTCATCAACCGCCTGCTGGAACAGTCCAAGGCGCTCGACGCCACCGCAGACGAGAAGCTCAAAGCTGCCATGGTCGCAGAGCGGGCGGAGCTCGATGCTCGCCGCAGGCTGGCTGAAGTCAAGGCTGCGGTGCTCGAGGCGATGACCAAACACGAACTCTGCCATAAGCTGCAGGCGTGCATCGATGGCATGGAGACGCGGGGTATTTCCAGGAAGTCCACGGAGCTCTCTCGCACGACGGCCAGCCAGGAACTGGCCGATGCCCTCAACGCTGAACTCAAGCTCCTCAAGGTCCATCACCTCCGCGTAGTGATGAAGCCCGAGTCGCCAGGCGGTAAAACCCAGTTCAAGCTGACCCTCCAGTTGCCGGGTGGCGGGACGCCGGCGGCGATCCTCAGCGAAGGCGAGCAGCGGGCCATTGCGATTGCATCCTTTATGGCGGAGATTCGGCTTAGCAAGGGGCGCGGCGGCATCGTTCTCGACGACCCCGTCTCGTCGCTGGACCATCGGCGCCGCTGGGAGGTCGCCGAGCGCTTAGCGAGAGAGTCGCTGACCCGGCAGGTGATCGTCTTCACCCACGACATCTACTTTCTTCTCATCTTGGAGCAGAAGGCAGAGGAGGTCGGTGCAACGCTGACCAAGAACTACATCCGGAGGACGGCAGACGGCTATGGTGTTCATTCCGAGGATTTGCCCTTCGACGTGCTGGGCACAAAGGACCGCCTAGGTCGCCTGAGGCAGCTTCTGGTCGGTGTGCGCAAGGCGGCGAAGGAAGGCGACGAAGACCTGCAGCGCCAGCTAACGGCCAAGTGCTATGGCCAACTCCGACTCGCGTGGGAGCGCTGCATCGAGGAGGTGCTGCTCAACGGGGCCGTGCAACGCTTCGGCGAGGGTGTGTCGACCCAACGCCTCAAAGGGGTGACGGTCACAGACGACGACTATCACGAGATCGACGCCGGCATGACCAAGTCTTCGAAGTTCGAGCACGACCCGGCCGCGCCTGTCGGCAGGCTTCCTATACCAGACCCCGACGAACTCAGCGACGACATCGAGCGCTTGGCCAAGTGGCGCGAGACGCTCAATAAGCGAGTGGACGGCATTGCTAAAGGCACGGCCAGTAGGTCAGCCCTTTTTACTGCCTGATCTCCCGTTTCACTCAGTCGTCGGACGCGCGTCCGTCATGAACGCCTTTCGAATCAAACCGCACAAGCTTGCTGAGCTTCAATCGATCTTGCGGGGACGTAGCGTACCGTTGTACATGGCATACGGAAGCTTTACGCATCGTACGAACGTTGAAGTTACAGGCGCTGGGAGCTTCATAGCCGGAAGCGCCTTAAACGGGTGTCGTCAGCGACGCGTACTTGCCCCGTCGGGCCACAAGCCGCGCGTGATGCTTCACCGCTTCCTGACGCAACCGCGGATGTTTCACGTTCACTGCGCCCGTCGCCAAGCGTCACCCTGTCACCATCAAGTTCAGGAATCCGTAGCGCCGAAGTAGAGCCGCGGTTCAACCTTTTTAATTGGTGAGTTTGCGGGCTTCTCCGGTCCAGAGTTCCATCACGTACTCCGGCTCTGACGCACACCAAGCGTAAGATCCCCAAGCCAGTTCCGAAATGCTCTTTCTGAAGGGTTGTCCAGAGCGATCTAGGTATGCGGTCAAAAACGCGAGGTGCCGTTCGTCGAATCCAGCCTCCAACGCCATCGAAGTAAGCGCCACTTTTCGCTCGCGAGTAATAGGACCGTCGGACGCGACCACCTCCGTGAACACTACCAGCATGTCCGAACCACCATCGTCGGCCCCCAAGTCAACGAGGATGATGTCAGGAAGCGCCTTCGTCACGTCGATCTTTAGACCCAGTTCGTTGGCGAGATTTTCGTCACGCGCGACGACTTTATTGCCCGACTCCGATAGCCAAAGCACGGTCGGCTGCTTTAAGAAGCGCGGCGCAAATACCTCTATGACCGCCTTCGCAATCACGCTCGATGGTCCTGGGGCAAGTGTCCTTGTCTCGCCGTTGGGAAAGGTTACTACAACGGCATCTTTCGCCACAGCCGCACCGCGCTTCATCAAACGCAAGCGCGACATTGCCGCTTTTGAGAGGTGGGCCGTTTGCCACGTCTCGATGGCTAAACCCAGCGCATCATCCGTCAGGTCAGGATTGAAGAGTGCTGCAAACTCGGCGTTTAGTGCGTATTTCGGTTTGGACGATGTCGTGGGGATTCCGTCGCGCTCGACAACGGCACGACAGGGAATCAAACCCGTACGGATGGTCTCATCTCGAACCGGCTCGCGACTGTTGGGGGCGTACCATGCATGCGCGGGTCGAACCTTCTTCGTCGACATGGAGTTTGCGATCCAGGCTCGACGACTACTTTCGTCGGTCTTCTCTGCCTGCTCGTCGCTCATATCGGTCACTTGGCTCGGCCGCAGCCATTCGTCTGTCCCTTCAACGGCACCGACGTAGAACATCACGTAGATCGTGCGCGCAGCCATTTCACGCACCACATAGTTGCGGTGCTCAGTACCCTCTGGAAATATAAGAGGCAAACGTTCGGCGATGATGTTGAGTGGGGGGATGGCGCAGAGCGTCACAATTCAATCGTTCCGTAGTAGCTGGCCACCGCACGCTCGACAGCCTGTTTCGAACCGGCTTTGTCGATCAACTTTTCCAAAGCGATCAACTGATCAATACTGGGCAGCGGCAATGCGTTCAGCTCATAAGCCGATACTGCCACGCTCCCGCTGATGCATCGGAAAGCGCGGTCAACTGCCTCGGTGTTCAACAACGCCTCGATCGTGCCTGGTTTAACACGGACCACATCCAGCGACGGCGCGATAATCATGTTCAAATGATTCTCAACGACGGCGCCGCCCGATTTATCCAAGTACGACTGCGGCAGCACCGCGGCCAACAGACGGCGGTTCTGCTCTTTCGACGTGGTTCGTTGAACGAGCACACACGATTTCCGGATGATCAAATGCGGCTGGTCTTCATGTACCGCAATATACGGCACGTGGTTTCTACGGTCCGCACTGAAAACGAACCCGTCAGATGTGACCGATTCCGCCCAGATCAGCGGCAGCGCACCGTCGCCTGTCTCGGTACGCAACTGCGCCTTGTGGCGGTTCCAGACCAAAGGCCCTGTTGAAACCGTGTACCCGAGGTCCGATAGCCTGGTAGGCATGCTCGCAATCGCTTTGAGGAACGATGCATCCGCTGCAGTTCTCGGCAACAACCACGGATCGCCGGTTGCGGTAAGCGACACCTCACCGACGCGTTCGATCTTCGCAGCGTTCAACCCCTTCGGCACAACCACCGAGACAATCGGAGCGAAGCAATGAGGTTTTCGCGTGTATGCCGTCAGCAACGTCTCCTGCAACACGTCATCGAACACACCTTCGCGATCGGCGACAAAATCGAATGCCACGGGCGCCGCCTCGTCGATCAGAAGTTGACGCAACGCCTTGAAATACTGCCCACCCAAAAATGACGTAGGCGTCAGGTACGCGACCACGCCGTCGGGTTTCGCCAGCCGCAAGGCAAGATCGGTGAAGAGGCCATAAAGATTCGCGTGACCGTAAAGCGACCGAGCGTAATGATTGCGCATCGGCTCGTCCAGGGTGACGCGCCCGTAAGGGGGATTGCCAATCACCAGGTCAAAGGTGCCGACGTCTTGCGGCCGCAGCGCGTCGGCGACGGTAACCAGGTCGGGTAGTCGACGCTTGGCAGCCACACAAAGCGGCATCAGGGCTGCTTCGAGCAGAACCCGCGTCATCCATGCGGCGAACGGATCAATTTCAATCCCGCGCAATCGCTTCGAAATGCGCCTGAAGGTCCATTCCGGAGACGCGCCCTTATCCCGCTGCCACATCCGTAACGCGACCGGCGCGAGAAATGCGCCTCCGCCACACGCCGGGTCGATTGCGGTGCCGTGAGTGAAGTCAAAACCTGCTTGTTCAGCGAGATCAAGCAAGCGTGCAACCAACGGCGGGGGCGTGTAATACGCGCCGAGTTGAGAACGCAGCGCGGGCGGCAGCATAACCGTGTAGATCGAGCCGATGAGATATCCGGCATCTTCTACCGGAAACTCGGCGATAAGGCTGCCCACATCCTGAGCCGTTCGTTGTACGTCGATGGCGAGGGTCGGTGCGGACAAGGGCATCGGCCGAACTTTCATTGCCGTCTTATGCCGTTCGCACAACGTCGCCCAATAACTCACGATGACAGCGGTACAGAACGCGCGCGCATGCGAGATGCGGGTCTTTTCGGTCTTGCGTGCTTCGGCGTACCCCCGCGCCATCGCCTTGCACGCGGCATATCGCGTGAGCGGATCGACAGCGGGATCGACCCAAGCCTGACGGGCTGGTTTGGACATGGTGAAGGGTCTCAGTTCAGAGTTGGCCAGATTGTATCGCGTCAGCACAATCTCCAGCGGGCCAACGGCCTTGCAGAAATATGCCAAGACAAGCCGGCGCCAGCACAACGTCCGGAATCCGGACAGATCCCCAAAATACACAATGGCCCGTAGACGTCAAAGCACTGCAAGCCGCGCATTCGCCTCTGGCAACCGAAACACGTCCGGATCGAACGGCTCGCCGAGCCATTCCAGAAGTTCGCGCTTTTCGTCGGTTATACGGCCGGCGAGCGTGCGCACCAGCTGCGCATAGCCCGCCGGGCCGCCGCAGTCCTCGGGTGGGCACGCCCCGGCGCCGGCGACGCAGCGCGGATAGCACGTGCCCAGGGCCGCCGGCCCGATCGCTTCGATCGTGATCACATGCTGCCAGCCTTCTTCCGGATCGTACGTGTAGATCAGCCCCGCACTGATCGTAGCCACCTCCTCGAGCCGCACGTCGGCGGCACCGCTCGCCAGTGGATTGAGCGCCCCAACCTGCCCCGCAAACCCGAACCCGTAGCGATGCCGGTCGTGCCAGCCCATCGCCGCCTGGATCACGTCGTGCAGCTCGGCCAACGAAATGTCGGCCGGCACCTCGAGGCGACGCCAGACTTCCGGAGCCACGTCCCGCAGACTGACCCGCAGCCGTATCACGCGCGGGCCAGGCGGCGCCTCGACGATATCTCCTTCGGCCGACGCCGAACTACCCGCCCCGCCCGGAAACGGAATCACGTTGCCGGCCGGCACCCGATAGGTCCACGTTCGCGCCGTGCCGACCCACTGCGCATCAATCTCGGCCACGCAATTGTGAAGATGCGCTTCGTCGCGGATCTCGTCGAACAGATCGTCGAGCGCAACGTCAAGCGCCGCCTCGTCTTCGTGCAGCACCTTGAGCGCGTACACGCCAGGCGCGAGGCGTTCGGCTGCGTGATCGGCGAGGATGCCGCCCTCGAGCGCACGAATCGTGCGCGCGCGGCCCCGACCGCCTGGCGCGACGTTCTCGATGCGCATCATGAGCTTGATCGGGGCGCACCGCATCCCGGCCACCTCGTCATCATCGCGCGCGCTGAAGGCATCACCCTCTTCGTCGTCACCGATCAACTGCGGCGCGAACGACGTCGATTCACGCGTGATAGGCGGCACCGATTCGGCGGCGGGCAGCGCCCGCGCCTGCTGCTGGTAATAGTCGAGCGCCGCCTCGAGCACGCGTTGCTGCTGCGCCTTCACGTAGATCGATGTGGTGGCCAGCGACGCGTGGCCGAGAATCTGCTGCACCACATCAATCGGCACACCGCGCGCGGTCGCATCGGTGCCGAACGTATGGCGCAGCGCGTGCGCACTGGTCTTTTGCAGCTGCGCGGCGTCCCACAGCGACAAAGCGCCCCAGCGCTGCAGCTCGACCTGCAGGCGCTTGAGCGCAGTCCGTACCAGGCGCCCGAGCGCATCGGGGGCATAGGCGGCCGGCTGGCCGCCGTGCCGCGCTTGAGCCGCTGCGGTGCCAGGAATCGCCAGCGGCGCGATCAGCGGCGGATCGTTGGCCGCCGCAGCGCTCGCATCACTGCCCTCCCACGTGAGTCCGCGATCCGCCCAGTGCGCGCGCAGCGCCTCGAACGTCGCCGGGCTGACCGGCACTGTGCGCACCTTGCTGCGCTTGCCGACCAGCGTGAGCGTCCACACCGATTGCCCCTTGATGCCGTCGACGCGCTTGACGCCACTGCGCCGCGCACGCGCCGCTTCGGCGCGGCGCAGGCCCGAATCAACCATCAGGCCGATCGCCGCGCGCGCGATCCGCCATTGTGCGGCGTCATCGTCCGGCCGTGCGCAGTGCGCATCCAGCGCGTCGCGCAGCGTGCGCAGCAGTTCCGGCGCCAGCGCGCGTTCAACCTGCAGCGACCACTCGCGCGTGAGCGTGGCCGGCAGCGTCACCGCGCTGAACGGGTTGCCGGCGAGATAGCGGACCTTGACGAGCCAGTCGAACGCCATGCGCAGCGTACGCACCGCATAGGCCTGGCTGTCCGCCGACAGCGAGCCGGTAAATGGCCGCCAGCGGCCACTCGCGCGGGGGCGCTTGGGTCCACAGAAGTCAGCGTTCGGCTGCGCTAAAAAATCCTTGTACGCGTCGCAGTCCTCGACGCGCAGCGACGAGACCGCGACGCCGCGCACCTTGAGCGCCCACAGTACGAAGCGCTCGATTTCGCGCGTATACGCGCGCAGCGTCGCGGGCCGGTCGCGGTAGCGCGCGAGCCACGCGTGCAGCGCGGCCAGATCGTGCTCGGCGCGAATGAACGGGAACCCGACTGCGCGATTGGTGCCGCCCGCGCCCGACAGCTCGACCGGCGCGGCTAGCCGCTCGAGCGGCGCCAGCGCCCTCGTACCCGGCCCGACCACGACCGCGCGATCGGGTGCGGGCGTGAGCGGGGTGGTGTCCACGGCGGCGTCGACGTCAGCATCGATCCGCGCGCCCAGCGTCGCCTCGTGCCGGCGCAGCCAGGCCACCAGCGTTTTGGCGCGCAGCGGGCCGATGCGGGGAATCGAGCGCCACCAGCTGCCGCCGTGCCGGTTGCAGTACGCGATCAACGCGCCGAGCGTCGCGATTCCCTCCCCGACCAGGCGCTGCGCGACGAGGGGCCGGAACCACAGCGCGAGCGCGTGATCGGCCGCGGGCGCCGCCGCGGCGAGCTTGGCCGCGTCCTCGACCATGCGCAGCGTCAAGGCGGTGAGCTTCGCTTCACCGTGCTGACGCATCGACGCGCGCAAGTGGTCGGCCAGCGCTGCGGAGCCGTTCAACAACGCCAGGCGCACCAACTCGTTGCGCATCGTAATTAGATGCCGCTCGACCGCGTCGGCCTCGGCCGGCACCGCGCTGTCTTCGACGTCGTAGAAGCGTCGCGCGATGGTCGCTGCGGGGATGCCCTGGATGCGCGCGCGCAACGCCGCGAAGTCGGTGCGCGTATAGGTCGCCGGCGGCGGCACCGTGACCGCTTGCGGACGGTTAGTCATTGGACTGCCCTCCCCCGTCCGGACCGATCACGCGATCGCCGTGCGCCCCGAAGAAAGTTCCCTTGGGGGAGCACTCGAGCAGCGCGATCGCATCGCGAATCTGCGCGAGCTCGAGCGGACTGCGCGCGTTGCGGTGGCACGGCGCGAGCGTGAACACGGCAGCGCCGAAGCGCTGGCCGAGGGTATCGCGGCGGGTGACGCGGGTGGGCAGGCGGGCGGAACGGCGGAGCACCATGGCGAACGGCTTTTTAAAAGGGCTCGGCCCTAAATATTTAAATGGCAACTGCAGTATTCTAGCAATTAAACGATGGGCTGCTAATAAGAATTAGCAGACAAGGCTGCACGCTAAAAAAATTGGGCCGCCCGTTCCCATGTCGGCGGCCCGCATTCAACCCAACTACCGCGGCGGCCAGGCTGTCGAGGCCCAAAACGACCGCCGCCGAACTAGCATAGGCGCTGCCCGACCAGGCAGCAAGGCCGATTTCGCACCCTTCCCCGCCAGGACGCCAATGCCGCTAATAGGAGTTATCGGCATTGACGACGCGCCACAAAAACCCGGCCGCAGCCGGGGTCGCCCATCGCTCAGGACCGCACGATCAGGTACGCGGCCACGAACGGCATGTTCGTCGCGGCGAGCGCCGCCAGCGGGTGAACCAGCCCGTAGCTCGCCGGCCACATGACCGAGAGCCCGCGGTCGACGCACGCCAGCGCGATCAGCGCCGCTCCGGCCGCCACGCCCCTGTCCCACCCGCCTTTCTTGAACTGCCAGGCTGTCAGATTCATTGTCGAGATCCTCTGGATTCACACGGTGGATGCTATCGTGCCGGCCGCTCACGCAGCGGGCTCGCCGTCCGGCAGTTCGGGGTCCGGCAGGAACGACACCTGGCCGGGCGGGATGATGAAGCTAGGCAACCAGTCATCGAGGGCCGTACACACGTGCTCGTAGGCGGCATCGAGCCCGGAACCCTCCGGTGCGTTCGGCGCGTCCGGAAACAGGCGCCGGCCAATCTCGATCATGTCGTCATCGAGGAAGCCGTACCGCCCCTTTTGCAGCATGGTCCACAGCGCATCGTAGCGCTCGGCCTCGAGGGACATCAGACCGACCGACATCTCCTCGGCGATCCGGAATTTCATGTAGCCGATGCACCACTCAAGGTACATCTGCTGGACAGCCGTCATCGGTGTTGTCACTTCGCCATCTCCTTCGCCACGCCCACGTCTCGCAGGACGGCCATCGGCATACCTGATGCGCCTGGCCGTCGGCCGGCGCTTATTGCTCGCCCCGGGACGCGTTGACCGTGCACACGATGCACGCGGCGAACGTTACTCCCGCCGGTACGTTCCAGCCGAGCGCGAGGCACCCGACAGTCAATAAAAAGGCCAAAATCGCCGCACCGGCGAATCCGTTCATCCCCGCTCCTATTCTGTTCTCAGGCACACTGTCGTGCGTCGGTGGCGCCCATCGTGCCGCCGGCGGCCGCCACGCCGCGTTACGTCGCCGATCGCAGCCAGTTTTCGACCGGCAGCCCGGCGACGCGGGTGAATTCAGCCGTGTTGTCGGTGACCAACACGGCGTCGACAGCCAGCGCGTGAGCGGCGATCAGCATGTCGTTGGCGCCGATCAGCTGACCTTGCTTTTCGAGCTCGGCCCGCAACCGCCCGTAGCACCGGTCCGCGTCGGGCTGCAGCGGCAACACGGTCAGGCTCGCGAGCAGCTGCTCGACGCGCTGCGCGAGCGTTGACGAGCCGCGCTTCCAGACGCCGAACCGCAGTTCCGCGGCGACGACGATCGAGGTGCACACTTGCTCCGGCGGGGTCTCTCCGATCCGCGTGGCGCATGCGCCGCGCGGGTCGCGGATCACGTTCGACAGAATGTTGGTATCGAGCAGATACAGCGTCATTCGATGTCGACCGGTTCAGGCGGAAGGTCCTCGATGTCCGGAAAGGTTTCGTCCAGCGGGGCCCATTGAGCGAACAGCTCGCGCAAGGGTGCCGCTTCTACGGGTTCAATGATCAAGCGGCGGCCTTCCCGGTGGATGGTGACCTCCGAGACCGGCAGCTCGAATTCGCGCGGTATCCGCACGGCCTGGCTGCGCCCATTGCGAAACAGGCGCGCGTGGCGGGTGTCATGGGTTGGCATCAGGACGCCCCCTCTTCAATCGGGTTAGCATATGCCACAGCATATACAAGCCGACGCGAATTCGCAATGCGCTCATGTCCATGCGGCGCACCGATCGATCGGACTTCTGCTTGGAGGAAATCACTTGCTGTTGCGGGGGCGTTTCGGTTCGCGCGGGTCTTCGCGGGTCACGCTCCGTGCTGCCTTGTCGGCACGCAGCCCGCGAAACGAGGGATGACGCAACTGTCCGGTCGGAGTCCACTCGAGAAACGCTACTTCGGCAACGAGCTCTGGCTTCAGCCAGTGGAACTCGCGATCGGCTTCGGGTTCTGGCGCGCGGACGAACGGCGAGCGCTTGCGGCCCAAGGATGCTAGGCGGTCCTCGAATTCCCGTGCCTGGCGGGGCGCGAAGCGCGGCGCGACGTGCCCGACGTAACGCAGCCGTCCGCCCTCCTCGTACACGCCGAGCAGGACCGCTCGCACGCCCCCAGTGGCGCCCTTGCGGCGCGAAAATCCGCCAATGACGAACTCCTGACGTCTACTGCATTTGAGTTTGATCCAGCTGTCCGATCTTCCCGAGCGATACGGCGCGTCCACCCGCTTGCCCATGATTCCCTCTAGGCCGAGGGCGCACGCCGAGGCCAGCATGGCGTCGGGGTCGGCATCGATCGCCTCAGAGAAGCGCACCTCGTTCCCGAGAATTTCGGCAACGAGCTTCGTTAGCGTGGCGCGGCGTTCACGCCATGTCCACGGCCGGAGATCATTGTCGTTAAGCCACATCAGGTCGAAGACGACAAGCGAGATCCCTGCAGTTCGACGTCTATCAAACGCATTCTGCAGGCCGTTGAAGTTTGGCCGCCCTTCTATATCGAAGCAGACAGCCTCCGCGTCAAGCCACGCACGGTTGACCTGCAATCGTTCAAGGACGGACCTCAGGTGCGGGAGTCGGGCGGTCCAGTCGTGGCCGTTCCTGGTGAAGATTCGAACGTCACCAGCTTCGATACGCGCGAGCATCCGGTAACCGTCGAATTTGATCTCATATCCCCACTCTCCCGACGTTGGGGGTTCTGCAGCAAGCACGGCAAGCGACGGCTCGATGAATTCCGGCATGCATCTATTTCTGGGTACTGGCGTCCGGGCACGGATGCCGCGCTCACTTGTCCAACGCCCCATATCACCTCCTCGCTTTGCAGGTATGTGGGCAATCTATATGCCCGTTGCCTGGGGCGTTTGACTAGGTCAGACCCATCTTGGCTCGAGCCAAGATCGGCCGTCCAGAGACTGAAAGCACTGTTCAGGATTGGTGGCAATCGTAACCGCCCCAATCTCAGTAAGCTGTTTCCGCGGAATATTGGCTCGAGCCAACTTTTGGACATCTTGTGGGACTCCCTATGGAACCCGTCTTGGCTCGAGCCAAGACCGTTAAGAACCGAGGTTCATACGTGACCATTCAACATCGGATCTGCGAGCTTGGCTCGGGCCAAGCCTGTGGCATTTTCGATTTCAATCGTTGTTACTTGACCACATTCCGTAAAAATCACAAAAAAATATAGAGATTTTATTGACTTATTTTGACTGAAGAATAAAACTCCGAACGTCGAAACGAACACTTTCCGATGGAGGTGAAATGGTCATCACAGTTGGGGCGGAAAAAGGCGGCGTTGGGAAGACACGCTTAGCAACGCACATAGCAGCGTTAGCGGCAACGAACGACGTTGACGTGGTTCTTCTCGATACGGACAAGCAGGGGTCCGCGATGAGCTGGTCGCGAATTCGAAACGAGGAGGGCGTTACACCAGCCATTCCAGTGCTCGCTCTTCCGGCGAATCCAGCACGAGAGCTGGCAAATCTCGCCAACAAGTACACCCTCGTCGTGGTCGACATCGGTGCGCAGAACTACCGGACGATGCTCGAATGCGCACTGTTGTCCGATCTCGTGTTGGTCCCGTGCGGGCCTGATCAACAAGAGGTGGAGTCGACCCTGAACGTGTTTTCGACCCTTAAAGACATGGGCCCACGACATGAAAGTGGGGAAGTGCCCGCATACGTTGTGCTCACCCGAGTGTCGCCGGTCGAAGGATCGAAAGCGACTGCCGAATTGCGAGCTTTTTTGCAAAGCGAGGACATTCGGCTTTTCGATTCTCAGATCCCGCAAAGAGAAGCTTGGCGTGCGACCGGGAAAACAGGCCGGGCTATTCATGAGCTGAAAGGTCGAGATCGGTCGAAGAAGGCGATCGACGAGATGGACGCTGTCTATCGGGAGATCATCGAGCGAATCAACGGGGCGGAGGTCGAATAATGGCTACATTTCGGAAAAAATCAGTAGCAGTCGAGAGGGTTGCCGCAGTGGAGGATGCAGCCTCGTCGGCTCCAATCGTGGGCGATCCGCGCATGGCGCCGTCGGTAGCGACTATCTCGCAGCTTAGGGGCGAAGAGGTTGGCTCGAGCCAAGGTGCCACGAAGTACGAAATCGGGCAGACGTATGAAGTTCCGATTGGAAAAATTAAATCAAATTCTGTCAATCCGAGAGCCATCTATACAGCTTCTGCTGTATCCGAGATGGCGGAGTCGCTAGCGGCCCGGGGGCAAGGCCAGTCGGCGAGCGCGTATGTCGATGAAGCAGGCGACATCGTGCTCATTGACGGAGAGAGGCGCCTTCGTGGTGCTCGAACGGCCGGGCTGCCGACGTTGCGGGTAGAGATTCGTCCGAAGCCAGCAAGTGAGCGGGAACTGTATGAAGAAGCACGTGCTGCCAACGTGGAGCGTAAGGATCAAAGCCCGCTCGATGACGCGCTCAAGTGGAAAGAGCTGCTTTCGCGGAAGATTTATCCGACACAAGTGGCTTTGGCCAAAGCGCTCAATCTCGGGGAAGACCATGTAAGTCGGACTCTGTCGCTCGCTCAACTGCCAAGCAAGATTGTTCAAGCCGCCGCCGAGTATCCGGAACTTCTCTCTCTTAAAATGCTGAACGCAATTCGAGAGTTCTGGGAAGTGAAAGGGGAAGAGGAGACCCTCGAACTGATCTTCGATGCTGCTAAGACCGGGATGGGGTACCGCGATGTCGCCGCTCGCAGAAAGGCTGCGGCAAAAGGGACGGTCAAGCGGCCGCGGTCGACGCGCGAGCAACTGTCCTTCCGTGGAGCGAAGGGAGAGTTCAAGTCGTTCGAGGAAGATGGCCGGATCGAGTTGAAGCTGAAGGGTTTGGCGCCGGACGTCGCGGCAGAGATCAGCGAAAAGATCTTGGCTCTGTTTCCGAAGGAATAGGGCGGTTGCTAGACCGGGCAGCGAGTCGGAGTCGATATCGGTGTGTCTCTGAATGACGCTGGAGGACATTGCTCACGTGACCGAGCAAAGTACACGACTATCGGTTATGCAGTGATGGAAGCCGGCGTCGCGCAGTCCTGTAGGCGACGCCTTGGCATCACTTCGCCGGGCAATCCCAGACGTCATTTTCTGGAGGGGGCGAGTGGTCTGCGGACCGTCTCCGACGGCCGTCCCACACACACCGGGGTTGGCGCGACGATGTTCGAGTTGATCTCTGGGGAGCGGGTGACGAAATCTCACAGAGAAACAACACCTGTGGTTGCCTTTAAAAGACAACCCCTTTAAAACCTTTAGCCTCCTGAGACCCTTATCCAGCAAGCGTTTCACGGATGATCGGTCATCCTTTATGGGGTGAAAGGTCAGGGTCCGTGGGGCGGCTCGGTCGTAGTTTATGGGGTGGGGTCATGTTTTGTGGGGCAGCGTGATTTCAACTTAAGACTGCGCCTCAACTAATTGAATACAAAGGGATATCTTCGAAACTCGGACGGAGTCGGATGGCCGCAGGTCGTACTTTGTGGGGCGAAAAGTCATGATTTGTGGGGGCGGCTCGGTGGACCTATCGAAAACGGCGCCCTTATCGCGTCTCAAGGTCATGGTTTGTGGGGGTATGCCGACTGGTGAGTAGGCGCACACTTCCTTATAAGTCTTTGAAACAATTCACTAATTTCTCGCCGGATTGGAAAGGTCATGGTTTGTGGGGCGCCCATGTGTCCGCCTTGGTCGCTCCAGGTCATGGTTTATGGGGCTTGCTCTTGCAGCAAATGTTGTGGCCCGAGAGGTCGTAGTTTATGGGGAGCGTGTGCGGCCCGTTCTGTCCGGCTGCTGCTCACTATTCGTGCGGAGTTCGGTGTGCGGCGAATAGAAACCAGAGCCAAAGGTCATGGTTTGTGGGGGGCAGAGGCCGGAGAGCGGGGCTCCGCAGCCAGAAAGTCATGACAGGTAATGGTTTGTGGGGCAGGGACACAGCAGGTCATGGTTTATGGGGAAGGCGCGAAAGGTCATGGTTTGTGGGGCGGATAAGGGCGTCCAATAGCTTCCGGCTCAAACAAAGGTCATGGCCTATGGGGACGCCACTTCTGTGCGCGATAGGTCATGGTTTATGGGGCCGGCCCCATGCCCGAGCAAAAGTCATGGTTTGTGGGGCACTGAAATGGTCGTGGTTTGTGGGGAAAATCTAAAGGTCATCCACAAGAACTTGCGAACATGACTTTTGCGCCCTAGAATGCTCCTCAACCTGTGAGGAGAGTATGGCGGTAGGAAAACAAAAATCCGGTAGCTCATTGGTGGCCAGTGTGCCCTCGAGCGAACTTCGCAAGCACGTTGGTACGGTGCATGTCGGAGGCGATCTCGGGTTGCTTGGGCGGAAGTTGTCGAATGTCCTACTGCTGAACGCCTACGACAATCTGTTGAAGAAGTCAGTTCATGAGATTCCCGTTGGGATCATGAGCGAGATGCTGGGGTTCGATAGTAAGAACACGAGCGCACTCAAGGAAGCGCTCAAGAAGATCTCGACCACCCCGATTGAGTTCGATATTTTGCATGCGGCTGGGGACGAGGAGTGGGGAGTTACAACCCTTCTGAGCTCGGCGAACATCCGAAACGGGATCGTCACATACGAGTACAGCAGCGCGCTCGCAAACAAGCTCGCGAACCCCGAAATCTACCTGCTCATCAACATCAACGTCCAAAAGCAGTTCAGTGGGGCGTATGCGCTCGCTTTGTATGAAAACTGTTTGCGATTCAAACGCACAGGGTCGACTGGTTGGATATCGGTCGACATCTGGCGAAAGCTTCTCGGTGCCGAAGCGTCAACATACGACGAGTTCAAACACTTCAATTCGGAAGTGATCAAAAAGGCGGTGAAGGAAGTAAACACGGTATCGAATATATTGATCACTCCGGAGTACGAACGACAGAACCGTCGTGTCGCCAAGATCCGTTTCTTGGTGGAGGACAATCCGCAGCGGTCGATGTACGACGAGAGTGATAGTGAGGAGCAGGCCGCGATCCGTGATTCTGAAACCTATCGTCGACTCGTGAAGCTTGGTATCTCGGGCCGACTTGCTGTCGATTGGATCCAGCATGATCCAGAGCGGGCGACGAAGACGGCCCAGTATGTAGAGCAGCAGATTCGGAACAAGAAGATTAAAAAGAATGCTGGCGGATACGCGCGGACGGTATTCGAAGGCGGGGGAGACATCGAGACGGTTGAGGTGATTGAAGAGTCCGCCCGTCGGGCGCAGAAGGCAGTGATCGATGAAGCAGAGGCAGCGGCGGATGCGAGGTCGAAGCTGATCTCCACCGCGATTCGCGGTTTGTCGTCGGACGAGCGGAGCGAGTTCGTGCGCCAATATGCAGCGTCTGGGGGCGCCGTCGGGTCGTATGTCGAAGCAGAAGGGGTGTTCAAGAACGTTCTCGAGAAAACTGCCTTCACTGCATGGCTTGCGGGTAGGATTGGCGAAACGCTCGCGTAAATCTTCCTGTAGCTCGGCTTCGATAGCGTCGTCCCTAACAAAACTCCCGCGCCGTCGTCGGTAGCGCACCGAGCAACTCGGTCCTGTCGACGAGCTTGCTCGCGATGAGGTGCCGCACCTGACCTTCGGCCTGCCACACGCCGTACACGGCGAGCAGCGCAGCGCCGAGCGCTTCCTTCCGAAACTTCTCCAACAGACCGGGCCAGAGGATCACGTTGACCTGGCCCGTCTCGTCCTCGAGCGTCATGAACAGCACACCGTTCGCTGTGCCCGGCCGTTGCCGAACCGTGACCAGTCCGCACGCACGCGCGAGCTGGCCGTTCCGCAACGTCGCCAGCTGCTCGGCCGACTGCAGGTGATCGAGCGCCAGGCGATCGCGCAGCAGCGCCAGCGGATGCCGGCCGAGCGTGAAGCCCATCGCGCGATAGTCGGTCACGATCTCGTGGCCCTCCGATGCTTGAGGCAACGCCGGCACCGCGTCGTCGCGCTCGGTGCCGCGCAGCAGATCTCGATCAGGCACGGCAGCGGCCGCGAGCCAAAGCGCCGCGCGTCGGTTGCCGCCGGCGAGCGAGCGAAGAGCATTCGCGCGCGCGAGCACCTGCAGGTCGTGGCGATCCAGCCGCGCGCGGCGCGCGAGGTCCGCGACGTCGACGAATGGTCGCGCAGCGCGTGCGAGCTCGATGCGGCCGGCCACGTCTTCGCGCATGCCGCGCAACAGCGAGAAACCGAGGCGCACGGGCGCCGACGTCGTCGGGCCTTCGAGCGCTGAATCCCATGTGCTCACGTTGACGTCGACGGGCAGCACCTCAACGCCGCGGCGTCGTGCGTCCTGCAGCAGCTGCGACGGCGTATAAAAGCCCATCGGCTGGCTGTTGAGCAGGGCAGCCAGAAACACGGCCGGTTCGTGGCGACGCAACCATGCGCTCGAGTAGACGAGTAGCGCGAAGCTGGCCGCGTGGCTCTCCGGGAAGCCGTAGTCGCCGAAGCCCTTGATCTGCGCGAAGATCGCCTCGGCGAACTCGTGATCGTAGCCGCGCGCGAGCATGCCGCTGACCAGGCGCTCGTGATACGGCTCCAAGCCGCCCTTGCGCTTCCAGGCCGCCATCGCGCGGCGCAGCTGGTCGGCTTCGCCGGCCGAGAAGCCGGCCGCGAGCATCGCCACCTGCATGACTTGCTCCTGGAAGATCGGCACGCCGAGCGTGCGCTTCAGCGCCTTCTCGACGTCGGGTGACGGGTAGGTGACGGGTTCGAGCCCCTGACGCCGGCGCAGGAACGGATGGACCATGCCGCCTTGGACCGGGCCCGGCCGGACGATCGCCACTTCGATCACCAGGTCGTAGAAACACTGCGGCCGCAAGCGCGGCAACATCGACATCTGCGCGCGCGATTCCACCTGGAACACGCCCATGCTATCCCCTTCGCAGAGCATGTCGTAGGTCGGTTTGTCCTCGGCCGGGATGTCCTGCAACTCGAATGTCTCGCCGCGCTTTTCGGAAATCATATCGAGCGCGCGGCGCACCATCGACAACATTCCTAGGGCTAAGCAATCGACCTTCAAGATGCCGAGGGCCTCGATGTCGTCCTTGTCCCACTGGATGATCGAGCGATCGTCCATCGCTGCGTTCTCGACCGGCACGAGCCGCGTGAGCTTGCCGCGGCTGATCACGAAGCCACCCGAGTGCTGCGACAGGTGCCGTGGATAGCCGAGCAGCTGCGCGGCGAATCCGGCCCACTGCTGGTTTAGCGGCGCTTCGGGATCGAGGCCGGCCTCGGCAAACCGCTGCAGCAGATCAGCGCGCGAGTCGAACCAGTGGTGCTGCTTCGCCACACGTTCGACGATCGCTGGATCCACGCCGAGCGCCTTGCCGGCTTCCCGCAACGCGCTGCGCGGCCGGTACGTGGTGACGGCGGCCGTCAGCGCTGCGCGATCGCGACCGTACTTGCGGTAGATGTACTGCATGACCTCTTCGCGGCGCTGATGCTCGAAATCGACGTCGACATCGGGTGGCTCATTCCGTTCCTTGGAAATGAATCGCTCGAAGAGCATCGATTGCCGCGACGGATCTACTTCGGTCACGCCGAGGCAGTAGCAGACTGCCGAGTTCGCAGCCGAGCCGCGTCCCTGGCACAAGATCCCTTGCTCGCGCGCGAACTGCACGATGTCGTAGACGGTCAGGAAATACGCCTCGTACTTCAGGTCGGCGATCAGCTGCAGCTCGTGTTCGATCTGCGCCTGGACGTCGACCGGGATGCCGGCGGGGAAGCGCCTGCGCGCGCCGATGTAGGTCTGCTCGCGCAGGTAAGTCGCCGGGTCGGTGCCGGCCGGTACCAGTTCATCCGGATACTCGTACTTCAGGTCGTCGAGCGAGAAGGAGCAGCGCCGCGCGAGGCGAACGGTTTCCTCGAGCGCGCCGGCGGGATAGAGGTTGGCGAGCCGCAGACGCGATCGCAGGTGACGCTCCGCGTTCGGCGCGAGCTCGTACCCGCACTCCGTTACCGGTCGGCCGACGCGAATTCCCGTCAGCACGTCCTGCAGCGGCTTGCGCGACCGAACGTGCATCAGCGGCCAACTGGTGGCCACGACCGGCACGCCGTGGCGCGCGGCCATGCGCTCGACCACGCCGCGGTGGATATCGTCCATCGCGCGCGCGTGCAACGTCAGCGCGACCCATGCGCGATCGCCGAACACGCGTGCGAACCATTCGACCTGCGCGTCGAGGCGCTGCTCATTGGCCGGGAAGTCGGGCGACAGGATCGCCAGGCAATCTGGCAAGCCGCGCAGGTGTTCGTATGGCGCTTCGGGATGATCGACGTCGAGAGGTGCGAGTCGATACGAGCCCTTCTTACCGCGCATGCGACCGAGCGAAATGAATTCGCAGAGGTTGCCGTAACCGTCGCGATTCGTCGCCAGCGCGGTGAAGGCAAGCGCGGGCGAGCCGTCGGCGGCCGTCAGCCGGAAGTGCGAGCCGATGATCAGCGGCATGTTCGCCGCCTTCGCTTCGACGTGCGCACGCACGACGCCGGCGAGCGAGCATTCGTCGGTGATCGCAATTGCGCTGTAGCCGAGCTGCGCCGCGCGCGCGACGTATTCTTCCGCGCGCGACGCGCCGTGCAGGAAGGAGAAGTCGCTTGCGACTTGGAGTTCAGCGTAGGCGGGCAGGGCGCCGAAATTGCCGGCGTTCATGACGATCAGCCGAAGAGGCCGTGAAGGAAAAAGCGGGATTCGCTTTCGTCACTGGCCGTCGGCCGCTCCTTGTAGATCCAGTAGCAGACGCCGTGGTCGTCCTCGGCAACGAAGTAGTCGCGCGTCACGGTCTGTCCGTCCTGCCAGCCGCCTTCGATGCGCTCGCCGGGCGACACCATACGCAGCGGCGTGCCGTAGAACGGCCGATGCTGGCGCGTGAGCAGCGGCACAGGCTTGGCAAGCAGCCAGGCCGGGCGCGGCAGATCCGCCGGCAGCGGCGACGGCTTCGGCGCGTCGCGCATCGGCACCCATCGCGCGGCCGCCTCCGGACGGTAGTCGGCCATGGGAGCCGGGACGAGCACGTTCTCGGCGCCGAGCCGCGCAGTCAGCAGTTCGAGCAGGCGCGCGTGATCCTGCGGCGTGCCGCCGGGCTCGGGAAACAGCGAGTCGCTCGGTGCGGCCGCTTCCTGCACGCGACGGGCGACGAGCCGCACGGCGATCACAGGGCCGGCGAGCTCGACATGGCCGAGCCGCTCCTTGACGAGCCGCGTGAGGTGTTCCTCGAATCGGGTGGGGGCGCCCAGCGCAATCTCGATCTCGGTCGGCGCGATCGCGTCGCGGCCGCGCTCGTGCTCGAGCAGCAGCGCGAACGCGCCGACGTCCAGCTGCTTCGCGGTCAACCAGCCGGTCAACTGCAGGATGAGGCGCCGCGCGACGAACAGCAGCGCCTCGGCGTGCTCGACGCGATCCATCAGTTCGACCCGCGTGTCGAACGACGGCGGCATTTCGAGCCAGTCGTAGGCGGCCGGCGCGGTGCCGGCGACCTGGTCGAGCCAGTCGAGCAGCTGCGTGCCGCAGCGCTTCTTCAATCCGGCGCGCGGCAAGCGCTGCAGATCGGCCAGCGTTTCGCAGCCGAGATCCTCAAACCAGTTCGCGTAGCGCCGCGCGTCCGGCGCCACGACGAGCGGCACGCGCGCGAGCGCGCGGCGCAGCGATCGGGCGGACAGCGCGAGGCCGCCGCGCAGGCCACGGGCAACCACCCACGCGGCTGGGCCCGACGACGCGACGGATATCGCCGCGGTGACGCCGAACGACGCGACGACGTCGCGCACGCGCTGGCGCAGCGCGCGGATGCCGTGGAACAGGCGCAGGCTCGCCGTCACGTCGAGCAACACCACGGCTTCGTCGGCGTCGACGACGCACGGCGTAAATTGAAGGAGCGCATATGCAACCCCGAGCACGAGCTCGCGCTCGCGCGCGGCGTCGCGCTCGCGGATCTGCGCCTCCGGCGCGAGGGACAGCACGCCACCGCGGCGCATGCCGGCGACCACGCCGAGCGCGCGCGCGGCGCGATCGAGCGCCACGACGCGGCCGCCCTCGAGCACGACGAGCCCGCGCGCATCGTCAGGCGACGGCGCCGGCGATCGCGGCCGGAACACTTCTAGGGTCAGATGGGATAAATGCACGCCGAGAAAGACTGCCATGGCGGTTCAACAAGATCGGCGAGGGGGTCAAGGGGACGAACAGCGGCGTGTCGCGTGCCGGCCCGCGGCGCTTCACGAACGTGACGTCGATGCCGTCACGCTTCGGCGCCAGCGCGAGCCGCAAGGGTGCCGGCGACGCATCGCGCGCGGCGGCCGCCGGCCGGAAGAGGTAGAACAGCGCCTGGCAGCTCTGCGCGGCGAGGTTGAGCCGCCGCAATGCGTCCGCACGGACGTGCGGCTGCCAGAGCAGCACGGCGGCGCACGTGCCGGCGCGCAGCGCCTGTTCGGCGGCCCACAGCGCGTCGGCCGTGCGCGGCGCCGGCAGCGTTACGAAGCCGGACGGATCGATACCCCAATACGCGAGCGCCAACGGTTGCAGCGCGTGTGGCGGCTGGATCAGCATGACCGGCTTGCCGGCCGCACGCGTGAGCACCGGCGCCAGCAGCCGAAGCTCGCCGATACCAGGCTGCGGTGCGAGCAGCTCGATCAGCGCGCCGGCCGGCCAGCCGCCGCCGGGCAGTTCGGCCGTCAGCTCGGGATGGCCCGTGTCGACGCCGCGCACGCTCGAGCGAGCCAGTTGGCTGGCTCGCCATAAACTGGGATGGATTGCTTCAGGGTGGGCGAGAGCGGGGTGCATTGGGGGTCGGTTACGCAAAATACTGTATGCTTGTACAGTATATGACAGAGATAACCGCCCTACCAACTCCCGCGTTTACGCTGCGAGCTGGTGCTCGTAGTACGGCCGCTCGCGGTCGGCGAGGATCTCGCGCAGCTGCGCGCGCCGGCTTGGGTCTGGTGCCAGCCAGGCGTCGACGTTCGAGGATTTAATGGGGACGATGCACCTATCGTGTCCGGCAGCCGCCACTTCCGGTGGTGGGTCGTCGGTGATCGCCGCGAAGGACCACAAATCGTCGGCGCCGGGGATCTCGGTGCGCGTCCACAGGCAGGCGACCTGCATGTGCTGCGGGGGCGTCGGGTCGAAGCGAAGCACGACGTTTTGGCCGTCGCGCTTCACGTTTTCGAAAAAAGCGTCGACGAGCAAGAGGCCGTGCGTGAAGCCAAAAACCTTCCGCCAGGCGGTACTGAGCGAATCGGCCCTGGCGTTATACGAACCGTCCTTGGCACGCTCGTCCGCTTCGGTCCAGCCAGGTATGCGGCATCGATACCGCATCGGCACGACCATGCGCTTGCCGTCGAGTTCGATCAGCACGGGCGCATACCAACCGGGGAAGATCCGCGAATCACGCTCCTGCAGGTCCTGCCGGCGAAGATCGTCGAGCCCGCGCGTTGCCGCATCGATCTTGTTTGTGGCGATCCGAACGTCCTCGCTGGCTTTCTTCGTGATCTTCACGGCGAGCTTCTTCTCGGCCGCGACGAGCCGCGCTCGCTGCTCGAACAGAGCGGTCTCCAGCTTCTGTGTCCACCGGCTCCGATACGCGGCGATCGCGGCCGAGATTTCGTCATCGACACCGGCGAACGCGGCCTCGACCGCTTTCGGGATCTTGATGTCGGCGCCGGATGCGCGCGCGAAAAAGATGCGCCGGAACGTCTCGATGTCCATGTCGGCGCCGTAACGTCGGACGTACTCTCGATAGTTCGCCTGGATCTTGGCCGAGTAGCACATCGTCGTCTCCCATAACCATTGCTCTTCCAACAGAGTATCGCGCTCAGGCACGGGCTGAACAGAATTGTGCGGATTCCACGAGGGTTGAGGGCGGCCATGTTCTTGTAGACATGGGGGGTGTGGAGTGGCAGCGGAAAATTTCGGCGGGGGGATCCGCATGACCGTTAGTTGCGTAATTAGATTATCCTCCCCTCTCTGAAAGCTAAGCTGCCGGGGATAGTCGACGGTGCTTGCGGGCAGCTGGGCGCGCACGCGCGCGCGCTGATTTCGGGGTGCGGCTCTGACGCGCCCCGAAATCTTTTGTCGCGCCGTTAGCGGTGCGGCGGCCAGCGGCCGCCGTAGCGCTTACGGCCTGCCGGTGGAAAGCGCATGCAGCCCGTGGGGGTTTCCTGCCAAGCGGGCGGAGCCCGCGTGACACCGCGGCATTGCCGCGGCTGGATTTGGAGGGATAGGTAAGATCTGTGTCCTGAATAAGAGCCGACACTTAAATACGATCAGACCCGACATTTAAATGCTTTTATCCACAGCGCTGCACGCGGCGATCGCAAAATCGTGCAATCGCCGGCGCTTTTTCCGCCTGCAGGGCCCCGCGCGCGCGCGGGAAAAGCCGGCAAATCGGCCATCCGGACGTGCGGGTGCCTCGCTTGCGCGATAGGGGGAAGGTGGTCAGGTTAGAGAACCGGCCGCAGCGCGCCGGCTAAACGGAATCGCCGGGTGGGGCGAGCTGCCGCCGAGCGGCGGCATAGAGGGTGTCCCGATCCCAGTCCGGGTGCGCGTGCAGCAGTTCGCCGACACGCAGCTTGATCGCACGGTCAAGGTCGGCCGCTTCGCGCTGTGCGGCACCCGCTGCTGCAGCCTGGCGCCGGGCGCGTGCCTCGATGCCGGCGAGTTGCTCGACGAGCTGCGCGCCCAGCGCCGAACCCTGCTGCGTTCGCTTGCGCTGCTGGTTCGCGCGGCGCTGTGCACGCAGGTGCGCGCGCGTGCGTTCGTGCCGCAGCCATTTGCCGAGCCCGAACGCCTCGAAGAGCGTCGACGTCAGATACTTGATCGACGCGACGCCCTTGTACCGCACCCCTTGCTCGGTTTCCTCGAGTTCGCACTGGCGCCGCACCTTCACCAGCCGAGCCTTCTGCAGGTCGCGCAGCGCGCGCTCGGCACGGCGCTCCGACAGGCCAGCCTGGGCCGCAAGGTACGGCAGCGTGAAATCGATCCAGCCAGCCGCGCCCGGCACACCGATGCGCATCGTGCGCAAGTCGCAATACTTGATCATCGCGCGCGCGAGCTGCACGCACGCGAGACGTCGCTCGCTGCGCTGCTGCCGACGGCTGCCGTTCGCCGCGTTCAGCTGCGCGAGCCACTGCGCGGGCTTGTCAAGGTAGCGCGACAGGCGAGTCTTGAGCTCGCGCAGAATCCGCGGTGCGTTCGCCGGCGCCGGCGACGGGATGTCGTCGGGCCACACGCGCTCGGGCAGCACCGTCTTGGCGACGCGCATGCGGTGCGCGCCGATCGGCGCGGCCGCAGCCGTCAGCTGATCAGGCGCGCCCACGCCGACAGGATTGGACCGGTCGGGCAGATGCGGATCGAGGAAAGGGAAGTTCACGCGCGAACCTATCGGCAGCCGCGCTCCCTGCCGATCGACGTCGATCGATCGGATGTTCGTGAATGTGTTGTCCGGTGTCGGCAACGACAGTCGTCGACGGCCCCTGCTGGCGCAGTGCGCTGCGCGTGTCGGGAGTATTTCCCGCCCTCGGTCTTTCGATTCATCTGGCGCTCAATTTAGGATGGTTGTGGTCACACAGATGTCGCTTGACAGCGAAAAGAGCTTCGATAGAATCGGCTTCGTTGTGGTGTTGCCGATTGCTCTTTCTCCGTCGCGCTTCATCTTGAAGAGCCCCCGTCCGTCAACGGGGGTTTTTCATTTGTGCGGACGATTTCCGTTAAGTGCCCATGACAGGCCCGCGAAGGCGAAGATCGCGAGCGGTATGCACAGTACGGTGTACGCGAGCTGGCACAGGACGGCGCCGGCATAGCTGAGGATCGACGCGACACGCAGATCCCATTGCCGCTCCTGCGCGAGTTCGTGCTCGATGCGACGAACGACGTGCTCGGGCACTTCAGCCGCCGGCACATCATTGAGCCGTAACTCCCAAACGGTGGCCTCGGTAATCGTCACGGTGGGTCGGTCGGCCGCCTGCTGCCGGCGCCATCGATTTGTCGCTTTGACGAACAGTGATGCCAGCGGAATCGCCAGCAGCGTTGCTGCCACGATCGGCCAGGCGCGCTGGCCAAAGGCGGCGGTAACGAGGAACGCCGCAACGGCAGCACACGCGGCGAGCAGAGCAGAGCGATAGTTGGGTCGTTTCATCTGAGTCTCCAGGTAAATGAAAGGGTCGACGGGGCGTTACCAGACGTACGCGGCACCAGCACCGGCAGCGACCGTGCCGCGTGTGTTGGTCGAACCGGATGCCTTCAAGATCCAGCGGCCGGCGTAGGTGGACATGCCGACCGCCACTGCGGATTGACCCGCATACGTGCCCCCGCCGATCGACACGACGCTGTGACCAGGCGCGGGCGCCTGCGGCAGCGATGCGATCGCAACGGCACTGGCCGAGCCACCGTTCGCATCGGCCCGGTCGTGCTCGATCTGCGAGCGCAGCCCTCCGACCGCGTCGCTGAGCTGCCGGACATTGACGGCGTCGGTCGGTGCGACACCGGCAGAGACGTTCGTCAGCGTGCGCGTGAGCCCCGTCGCACTGTTGCCAATTGATACGGTGTTGTCGGCCGACGCGGCGGAACCCTGACCGAGGGCGATTGAGTTGCTTCCCTTGGCCGATGTATTCGCACCGAGCGCGAGAGCGCCACTGCCGATTGCCTGTGCGCCGGTACCGATTGCGACACTGTGGGCACCGGCGGCAAGTGCATTGCCTCCAGCTGCAACTGTCTCTGTGCCGCTCGCGCTCGCAGGTGCACCGGTCGACGATGCCGCGAAGTACTTCAACGCATCGGCACTGACGATCGGCTGCAGTTGCGCTGCGTTCCTGGCCATGGAGCGCTGGACGTCGGTCAGGCTGTTCGTGAGAGCGTCAATCGCACCCGTGTTAGCGGCGACAGCCTGGTTCGTCATGTAGAGCTGGGAGCCGTTGACGGCGTCGGTGCTATTGCCGGACAAAACGCCAGCCGCCACATTGCGCAACGTCACCGGCACCGATGCGCCGAGTCCGCCGAGGGTCACGATCGATCGCGCCGCGCTGTCGTAGACGACAGCATTCGCGGTCGCGCTACTGATGGTGGCATTGAGCTGGCTGACGTTGACTGCATCGGTCGCGTCAGTCCCGGCGGCAACCCCCTTCAGTTGCCGCGCACCGCTGGTGCCGGAGACGTCTATAGCGGTGCCGCCTGTTTTCGCGCCGATTGTGATCATCCCAGTGCCGGGTGCACCGCCTGCCTGCTGCACAAGACCGATCGTACCGGCCGCGATTCCTGTCGACAGGGCGTTGACGGTCGACGTTGTGCCGGACAACGCTTGATTCGTCGCATACAGTTGTGCGCCGTTGACGGCGTCCGTACTCGAGGCCGATAGCGCTCCGGCGGCCACGTTCGTCAAAGCAACCGGCGCTGCAGCACCTGCGCCGCCGAGCGTGACCGACGTGTGGCCCGCGTTGTCGTACTGCACCGCGTTGGTTGCGACGCCAGCAACTGCATTGAGCTGGCTGACGTTGACGGCATCGGTTGCGGCCGCGCCGGCGGAGACGCCAGACAGCTTGCGCGTCCCGTCCGTGCCGGAGAAGTCGACCGACGTGCCGCCGGTTTGCCCGCCGACCGTGATCTGCCCGGTGCCGGGTGCACCGCCGGCCTGTTGCACCAGACCGACCGTGCCTGCCGCAATGCCGTTCGACAGGTTCGTGACGACCGTCGACGTGTTGGCGACCGCCTGATTCGTTGCGAACAGTTGGCCACCGTTGACGGCATCGACGCTCGATGCCGACAGCGTGCCGGCCGCCACGTTCGTGAGCACCACCGACGCTGCAGCTGCCGCACCGCCGAGCGTGACCGACGTATGGCCCGCGTTGTCGTACTGCACCGCGTTCGCCGCGACGCCGGCAACTGCGCCGAGCTGGCCGACATTGACGGCATCCGTTGCGGCGGTGCCGGCCGCGACGCCCGAGAGCGTGCGTGCGCCGCTCGCCCCGGAGAAATCGACAGACGTGCCGCCGGTCTGCGCGCCGACCGTGATCGCGCCTCTGCCCGGAGCGCCGCCGACTTGCTGCACCACACCGACCGTGCCGGCGTCGATGCTTGCCGACAGATTCATCAGAGATCTCGACGTGCTCGCGACGGCCTGATTGGTCGTGTTCAGCTGTGCCCCGTTAACCGCGTCCGTGCTCGCGGCCGACAGCGTGCCGGCCGCCACGTTTGTGAGCGCGACCGGCGCTGCCGCCGCGGTACCGCCGAGCGTGACCGACGTATGGCCCGCGTTGTCGTACTGGACCGAGTTCGACGCGGTACCGACCACCGTGCTCAGCTGACCAACGTTGACCGCATCGGTCGCAGCGGTGCCAGCCGCGACGCCGGCCAGCGTGCGCGGACCGGTCGTCCCGGCGAAGTCGACGGACGGGCCGCCGGTTTGCGCGCCAACCGTGATCGGGCCACTTCCCGGCGCACCGCCCGCCTGCCGCACCAGGCCGACCGTGCCCGCATCGATGCTGGCCGACAGATTCGTCACCGACGTCGACGTGCTCGCGACGGCCTGGTTCGTCGCGAACAGTTGAGCGCCGTTGACCGCGTCCGCGCTCGCGGCCGACAGCGTGCCGGCCGCCACGTTCCTCAGCGCGACGGGCGCTCCTGCCGCGGTGCCGCCGAGTGTGACGACTGTATGGTCGGCGTTGTCGTACTGGACCGAGTTCGACGCGGTGCCGGCGACGGCATCGAGCTGCCCGACGTTCACGACGTCGGTCGCTGCGATGCCGGCCGCGACGCCGGACAGCGTACGTGCGCCGTTCGTGCCGGCGAAATCGACCGTTGTGCCGCCGGTCTGCACACCGACCGTAATCGTGCCGCTGCCCGGCGCACCGCCGGCCTGTTGCACCAGACCGACCGTGCCCGCATTGATGCTTGCCGACAAATTCGTCACCGACGTCGACGTGTTCGCTACGGCCTGGTTGGTCGTGTTCAGTTGCGCACCGTTGACGGCGTCCGTGCTCGACGCGGACAGCGTGCCGGCCGCCACGTTCGTCAGCGCGACCGGCGCTGCAGCTGCCGTGCCGCCGAGCGTCACCGACGCGTGGCCAGCGTTGTCGTACTGCACCGAATTCGACGCGGTACTTGCGACGACGTTGAGCTGCCCGACGTTTACGGCATCGGTGGTTGCCGTGCCGCCCGCGACGCCGGACAGCGTACGCGCACCGTTCGTGCCGGCGAAATCGACAGCCGTGCCGCTGGTCTGCGCACCGACCGTGATCGTGCCGGTGCCCGGCGCACCGCCGGCCTGTTGCACCAGGCCGACCGTGCCGGCGTTGATGCCGCTCATGAGGTTCGTGACCGACGTCGAGGTGTTCGCGACGGCCTGATTCGTCGTGTTCAGCTGTGAACCGTTGACGGCGTCGGTGCTCGAGGCGGACAGCGTGCCGGCCGCCACGTTCGTCAGCGCGACGGGCGATGCAGCCGTCGTGCCGCCGAGCGTGACCGACGTGTGGCCGGTACTGTCATACTGGACCGCGTTGGCCGTCGCGCCGGCGACTGCACTGAGCTGGCCGACATTGACGGCATCCGTCGTTGCCGTACCCGCTGCGACGCCCGAGAGTGTGCGTGCGCCGTTCGTCCCGGTGAAGTCGACGGACATGCCGCCGGTCTGTGCGCCGACCGTGATCGGGCCGCTGCCCGGTGCGCCGCCGGTTTGCTGAACGAGGCCGACCGTTCCGGCGTTGATGCCGTTCGTGAGGTTCGTGACCGACGTCGAGGTGTTCGCGACGGCCTGATTGGCCGCGAACAGCTGCGCGCCGTTGACAGCATCAACGCTCGTTGCCGACAGCGTGCCGGCCGCCACGTTCGTCAGCGCGACCGGCGCTGCAGCCGCGGCCCCGCCGAGCGTCACCGACGTGTGGCCGGTAGTGTCGTACTGCACCGAGTTCGACGCGACGCTGGCGACCGTGTTCAGCTGGCCAACGTTGACCGCATCGGTCGTCGCCGTGCCGGCGGCAACACCGGAGATGGTGCGCGCCCCGTCAGTGCCGGTGAGATCGACGGACGTACCGCCGGTCTGTGCCCCCACCGTAATCGTGCCGCTGCCTGGTGCGCCGGCCTGCTGCTGCACCAGACCGATCGTGCCGTTTACAACGCGCCCTGACAGGTTGTCGAGCATCTGCTTGTGGGTCGTGACGGCCAGATTGGTTGTGAACAATTGCGAGCCGTTGACCGCGTCCGTGCTCCCGCCCGTCAACGTGCCAGGAGCCACGTTCGTGACCGTCGCGGGGCCGACGCTGGCACCCGGCGTCAACATGTTTCCCATCGTCACGACGTTACCGTTGATCGTGCCGGGCAGCTGGCCGACGTTTGCCGCGTCCGTCGTCTTCGTTCCCGCCGTCACGTTCGTCACGGCGCGCGTCAGACCGCTCGCGCCAACGCTGACGACCCGATCGCGACCCGCGTCATTGCTCTGATAACCGATGGCGACAGATGTGTCTCCCGTGGCCGTCGCTTGCACGCCGACGGCAGTGTCGCGCCATCCTGCGTACGAGTTGGCGCCGGCCGCGACAGAGTTGCCCGATGCGTGTGCATCCACCCCCAATGCCGCGCCAACCCCGCTGGTATACGAGTTTTGCCCGATCGCGATGCCGCCCGGTGTGCCGAACGATGAAGGATCGGCGAGGGCGCCCGTGCCGATTGCAATCTGACCGTCGATGCCGGTCGACGCATTATTGCCGATCGCGATTGCCGCTCCGGCGTTGTGGCTGGAGGCGCCGATGGAGATCCCGCCCGACCGCTCCGACACTGCGCTCGTGCCGATCGCGATCGCATTTGAAATGTCGCCTGCGGTATTCCCGCCAACGGCCGCATTCACACCAATCGCGAGGTTTCCGGATGACGTGGTTGCACCGCCCGGCGCGACCTTCGCTCCGTATCCGAGCGCCATTGAACCGGTATCGGTAATGGGATAAACACGCGCGTTTGTGCCGATAGCGGTGCTGTCGCTGCCGGCGGCCGTGGCCGCAGAGCCTACGGCGATGCCGTCCGTTCCGCTCGCATGGGCAGCGCTTCCGGTGGAGTTGACACTGACGTACTGCGCCGACGCCTCACCGGAAAGCGCGAGTACAGCAGTCGTTACCGTGACAGCGATCAACTTCCGCCGCACGCGCAACGAATCGCGCATTGCAGGGTATGAAAGGTGATTCATCTACAATTACCTCAGAATAACAACGGTGGTTTGTGAATTCCCGCCGCAATCCGTCTCCCGGCCAAGGTCATCGGATTGCGGCGCTTTTTTTGTGCAGCTCCTGGATTAATGTCAGCAGGTCTCCTTCGGTTCGAGATACAGCCAGGTCATCAAAGTCGCGCGGCTCTCCGAGCAGAGCAACCAGCGATCGGTATCGGTCCAGCCATTGCGTAAAAACGGGATCGACGACGGATCTCGCGCCCCGGTAGTAAAGGAATGGACGTGGAAATCGACTTGCGCGCGCTCGCGCAGCTCGGCGTAGCGCTGCGCGCCGTCATGCGGGCGCATGAAGTCGTGAATTTCGACGATCACGTGTGAATGACGCAGGTCGTGGAGGCACTGGGCGGTGAGGACTTCGAACTCGTTGCTTTCGATGTCGACCAGGACCGCGGCACGACGAAAGTCGACGCCCGCTGCAGTGAGGTCACGGGCGAACGTCGAAGTCGCGGCACCGTAAAGATGAACCCGCCCGGCCACGCCGTTGTCGGCCGCGATCGCGGCGATGTTCGCGCGGCTCTGATCCTCGATCTCGAAGCAGTGCGATTCGCGAAAGTGCCCGCGTTCGACCATGCCGACCGCATAGAAGCCATCGGCGCCGCCCAGATCGACCAGAACATCACACCGTCCGGAAAGTCGGTCGAGCAGGGCGCACACTTCCTGTTCGTAGAAGCCCAGCACCTTGGACGCGTTGTCCTCTTCCCGCCAGGTCGCATGCCGGCCGATGTTGAAGCCCGCGAGCGGGCCGTGCTGGACCACCCCTCCCGTCAGGTGCATTACCCGACGCGTCAACAGAAAGCGGTACAGATCCGCGCCGTGCGAGAGTTGTGCATGCAGCATCTGCATGGCCTCGTCCGGTGTCAGGTAGTCTTTAACGTGCTGGCTCATAAATATCTCTGGTCTCGGATGGTTGGATTCCGCTGTCGTTATTGAGGGGAGAGGACTTCTTCGTTGCCGGAAAGAGTCTTGCGGGCGGTCGCCACAACGTCGTCGCGCACCGCTGCAGTCGCATGACTTGCACTGACGGACGGAGCAACGATCACTGCAGCGGGCTGACTCACGCGCGACAATCCCGTCATGACGGGCACGCCCATCAACGGAGTCGGGCGAGCGTCCGGTTCCGCGGCCATGGAGGCAGCGGCGAACACCGGACGGGTTACAGCGACGACGAGCAATGCAAGCGCGAGTATGCGAATCATTAAATTCTCCAATCTGTTTCGTTTAATCAGGTTTGCGGTGGGTCATGGCTTCCCTCGCCATCACAGGCGCCCCATGTTCACTTCACGCACGCCACGCGCGCTACGCAGCTCGAGCGCCTGGCGCGTCAGCACTTCACGCATGAACTCGACGTTCCGCACGCCCGGCAGCACCCATACCGGGCGGTAGGCGTCGCTCGTCTCCAGGATCAACGTGCCAAACCCGAGCGGGCGCTGCCACCAGCCAGTGACGGCGTCGACGTTCACGAGGCGATAGAGCTCGACGCTCGCCGTACGGCGCACCGCAATGCCAGTCTTCACCGTCACACGCGCAGGATCGATCACGACATGCATCGCCGCTGCGTCGACGGCCGCATTCGCGGCGATCGCGACGGGGATAAGCATCAGCGCGAAGCCGAACGGCCAGAATGGCGTATATGCCGACAGCAACACCGACACGAAACCGATTAGGCCGGCCGTCGCGGCGGCGGTCAGGAACTGCGGCAGGTTGACCATCCAGCACGGCGACGCGTCGTACCAGACGGGTAGATCCTGCATCGGCGGCAGCGCACCGCCCGACGGGCCGATCCGGCTCGACGCGAGCCGGCCGCGATCGCGGGAAAGCGGCGCGCTCATGACGGCTCACGCTCGCGTAAGTCCGGTGCCGCCCCCCCGCTAATCGGCAACCACCACGTGACGTTGCGCAGAACAGCGCGCGCGACACTGACCTGCGCGCGCTGCGCCTCGGCGACATACCAGCCGCGCGTGCCGATCGCGAACGGTTTGATGTTGAGCTTCATGCGTCGTGATCTCCGTGTTGGTATGGGTGGGAAGGTTCGCCGTCGAATGGCAAGTGAGCGTCATGCTGGGTTGCGCGCGCACCTTGCGCGGCGACGAGCTTGCGCCAGTTCGTCGCTGGCTCAGGCAGCGCCGGCATCGTGCCCTCCAGCGGCTTCCAGATCCATGGGTCGAGCTCGCTGTCGACCAGTAGTGCGTCGAGCGCCATCTGATACGCTTCGTCCGCACTCGGGGGCACGACGTAAAGCGCCGTGGCCCGTTCGACGTCGGTAAGCACCGCGCTCGCAAGCGGCCGGCTCGATGGCAGGTTGTAGCGCAGGCATTTCACGTAGCGCCGGCGCGCAAGTGTCTGCAGCAGCGCGTGCTCGCTGCTGTCGTCGAACGGGATCCATTGCTCGGTGGTCAGCATCAGCGAGCATTCCTGGACGGTCGCGATACCGGTGCGCGAAAGGCTGGCCGTCGCGATCACCATAAGGTGCGTGCCCTCGAGCGCGTTCCAGAGCTCGAGCTCGGCCTCGAAGCGGTCCTTCAGCCGCTTGTGGGTCGCCTCCTCGAGCATCAGGCCGTAGTCCGGCAGGTGTTTCAGCACCAGCTTGAAGCCGAAGCGCGCCGAAGCGATCTCCTTCAGTTCGCCGATCACCAGAATGAAGTGCGGCTCGCCCGATTCCGACACCGAGATATGCGTCAGGTGTTCTGTTCGGCGCTGCTGGATCTGGTCTTTCTGGTCGAGCACGAACGACTCCGGGATGTACAGCATGTCCGTGAGGTTCATGCGCTTCGCCTGCTTATCGGCGGCCGCCTGCAGCAGGTACTTGCGCACTACGTACCAGCTGCGCTTGCCCGCCATCGCAGGCGACCAGCGGTTCAGCCCGGCCTGTTCCCACAGGTAGTGCAACGTGCCGCGCAGCGTCAGCTTCTTGCTGTCGGCCTTGATGCTGTCGGGTTCCTTCCCGGACGGTTCGGGCATCTTCCTGGCCGCGCCCTTGGACAGCGCAAAGCCAAATTTCAGCGTCACCTGGCCGGATTCGAGATCCTCGACGATCGCGCTGCCCTCGACGTCGCCGAGCCCAGACAACTCGGGCGGGTAGTCGTACGAGTCGCAGCCGAGCTTGTGCTGGCCGGCCGTACCCGGCATGCGCTTGATCAGAAAGCGCCCGTCGAAGCGCGCGATGTACATCGGGACACCGGGTTCCGGATCCCGGCAACGGCACAGCGGCCGAACCTTCTGTTCGTACGCTTGCGCAAGGTGCGAATACAGATCACGGGTGTCCGCGTCGTAGACCTCGCCGAACAATTCGTAGCGGGCACTCATCATCGGCTCCTTTCCATGCCGGCGTCGCGGTCGCGTGTCAGGTCGGTCATTTCCTGCGCCTGCTGCTGCGTCATGACGCGGGTGGCGCCGTGCTGCTCGTGCGCAAGGCCAAGTTTTTCGCCGGGTTCGATATCGCGCTCGAGCTGCGCGCGGGTGTAGACGAACGCGATGTTGTCGCTACCTGCGACGTGGACCAGGGTGTGTTGTGACGAGCGCGCCAAGACTTCGCCCTGCACGACCCGATCCGGCTCGGGTTCGCGAACGACCAGATTGCGCTCGCGCGCGGCTGCGTTGATCACCCGGCGCGAATCCTCCGGCCCGACGTCGCCCTTGGGGATCTCACCGCGATGGAGCTGTTCCGACAGGCTCGCGACTGCGGCCGAATACTGGCGATCGCGCTCGCCTTCGGGCGTCTCGGGCGAGAAACCCTTGCGCAGGTCAGCCAGTTGCTTGTACGCACCGTCGAGCTCCGGATGGCAAGCGAGCGTGGCGACGCTCGGCCCGTCGTCGAACGCCTTTGCCCGGGCATAGGTAGGAGACTGCTCGAACTGCGCCAGTTCCTTGCGGGCGGCGTCGATCTTCTCGATCCAGTCGGCACGGTCCTGCGGGCCCCGGCCAGGCGAGACCGAATTGCGCACGGCCGTTTGCGCTTCGATCGTCGTGAGCGCATCGACGTAATCGGCTCGCTCGTCGCGGGTACGGCCGCGATCCCGCACGGCCACCAATGTTTGCGCGGCTTGCTGCGGTGCCTTCCACTGTCCGCCCTCGAGCACGTTCTGGTAGACCTCGCGACGCGCGGTGTCGTAAATCGTGATCCGGTCGACCAGCTTGTTCGCCTCGAGGCGCTCGACCGATTGCGGGACACCGGCATAGGCTGCATCGTGCTGACGCTGATTGACCACGCGCCCTGCCTGGGCTTCGTTATCGAGCGATTCATATCGCAGCCGAGCGTGCGCGAACGATACGTCGCCTGGCACAGCCATGACACGAGCGTCCACGATGTAACCCGCGTCCTTCAGTTGTTTGGCGACCCGCGCGACGTCGTTGGGATCGCGCATCGTGCCGTCGACGACGAGATTGCGCCGTTCAAAGATCGCGCGGTCGCGCAGCTGATTTGCCCACTGAGCCGCCGTCGGGTGGGTAAGGTCGGCAGCATGTTCGGGATCCGATGCCATCAGGCGCCGGTAGTCCGGGTTGTATTCGCGCATGCGATCCGCGTCGATCACGACGGCGCCGCCGCGTGATGCCAGTTCCTGCAGGGCGATGCCAGTGAGGCCGGTCTTGCCGGAGCCTGGCTGGCCACCGGTCATGATCGCGATGGGGGTTTCCTGGTGCGCCGTTCGAGAAATATCCGCCACCTCGACGGCACGGTAAAGACGATGGAGTTCGTTGTCGGTCAGTTCGCGGGGCATGGCCGGCTCCTCACAGGATCTGCTCGCCGCGGAGGAGCGGGCCGTACTGCGCAATGACGGAGTTGATTTTTTCAACGTCGAACGGATCGATTGCGGTGCGCAATACTTCCAGCTCGCGTTGCTTTGCCTGCAGATGTGTGACGGTTTCCATATCGGGCGGCGTCTGCCGCAACGCATCACCGATCTGATCAGCGCACTTGCTGATCACCGCGCCAACGACGCCAAGCGCCACCTCGTAGCGGACGATTCCGTGGTTGAAGAGGGCGTTTTTCTGCATGTCTGATCTCCTGAATTAGCGAAGCTCACAGCCGCGGCAAATCAATGCCGGTGCGGTCGATTGATATGGCGTCAGCGGCGTTCCAGCGAACTGCCGCTGCGGATCGCTGATAGGCGTGTTGACGCACCCGGCGAGTAGCAGCGACGCGCATGCGGCAACGCAACACGAGAAACGGACGGTGATAAGGCTGGACAAAACTCGGCGCATCGCGGTCTCCTTACATATGCAGGCTGTAGCCGGCCATGTCGCCCGGCTTGATCTCGTAGGGGGTGCCCCGGTCGCGCGGGCTACCCGATCGACCGGAACGAGGGGAACTGGCTGCAACTCCGGAAGCAACCCTCGGCGGGGTTGACGCGTTGCCAGGTGCCGGGGTGGCTGCAGCACCGCCCGCATCTCGCGGGGCAACTAACTCCGCTAGCCGCTGGCGGGCGATCGGAATGTCCTGGCAGCCGGCTAGGGAGGCGGCCAGTACGACCGTCAACGCTGTGACCACACCGGACAGCACGGGACCACGAGGCGTCCGAAACGCGGTAAACTCACGATGAATCATGGTGTTAGCTCCCTGTGGCACCCCAAACATACCGGCACGTATCGCACGCATCCAGCGCAAGAACGCGAAACGACGGTTGGAAGAGGATTCGAGATGAAAGCCTTCCTTCGTGTGGTGTGGCATCCGCTGCGGTATCTGCTTCGGTTTGCTTGGTTTCGGCGATTTGCGCCCGTGTGGCTCGTCGCGACGCTTCTGCTGTGGGCAGGCACGGTGGAACTGCTGAACCGCGTCGGCTGGATTGGTGCGGTTACCGTGCTGAACGACCTGATCGTGGTGCGAGTCGTGATCGCGCTGGTTGAGGCGCTTGTCGGCACAACATTCCGCAGATCCGCGACTTCTGCAGTCGCCACCAGCTTCGACGACGTGTCCTTCGCGCCCAAGTCACCGAGCGTTCCGATGTATGTGACCGCACACGGCGTAACCCCTACGCCGGTCGGTGATGAATGGACAACCGCGACGAAGCTCATTTCTTGATCTCCGGCGGGACATCCTTCGTGTCGTAGTCGTCATATTCCTTCATCCCGAGCGCCCGGCGCGGCGCATTCCATGACCGGCGGACGGTATCGGCAAGATCCCGATCCTCGTTCGCCGCATTCACCTCGGTCTGCGTCACGCGCCCCTCGCCAAGCGCCCGGTCCGGGCTCGCGTGCTTGTGCACGTCCGCGTCAAAATCCTTCGCGCGTTGGCCGATGCCGCGACCTTGATCAAGCGCGTGCTGTGCTGCCGAGATTTCGGTTGGCGACGTCATGTTCGGCTTCACCGGATCCGTCGAGGAGAAGCCCGTTGCCTTGACCCGGCCTCCGAAATCGCCGGCGCCAGCGGAGGTGTGGCCGGCACCAGCTCGACCACGCGACGACGCTCCGCTGTGGTGTGATCCGAAGTCGTGGCTCAACTTGGGAGCGACGGCATCGTCATTGGCTCCGGCTCCTTGCGGGCCGCGCATGTTTTGCGCCATCGCCTTCCAGTCGAGATACTCGGCGGCCATGCCGATCAGCTTGTCCTCGGACATCTGCCACATGCGCGTCGCCGAAACGTGGTTGCGCTGGCCAACCTTCATCATGAAGTCCGGATCTTCCGCCAGATTCCGCTCGATCGCGAAGCGCATCGAATTACCGTCTGACGAAGTGGAACGCGAACCAGCCTCGCTATGCACGCCATGCTCGCGCTGGAACGCGCTTTCGGAAAAACTTGACCGAGTGGCCGACGAATCGTGGCGGTCCGACTGCGACGATTGGGTGCCAGTTGCGTTACGTGTGCTGGCCGAGCCCGTTTGGCTCACCTCGCTGCCCGACGACACCGAATCGCCTGTACGATGATCCGATTGCGACGACCAGTCGCGATCGTGGCCAGCCGTGTAGTTTCGAATACCGGTTACTTGCGCCCCAAGGCTCAGCGATGCCCCACCGCCGCGCCTGACAGAAGGTGCACCTTCCGCCGCCGCTTGGTTGCCGCGCATGTTCTGCATCGCGGAATCGATTTGCTCTGCCGACGCGCCTCCTTGCTTCATAGCATTGGCAACCCGGCGCGCGTCGCGATCGCTCGCGCCGGCGCCCGGTGCGCGCGGAGAGGCGCCACCCTGGGAAGCATCGATTCCCAGGTGACCGCTCCCGCCGGCGTGAAGTTGAATGCTGTCGGTGGCACCGATGCCGGTACCAAACCGAGTACCGATCTGGTTGGTCTGCCCGACGCTCTCATCGTGCATCGCGCGGCCGCTGGTACCGCCGGACGTTGTCGTCGCAGTCTCCGCCCCGATGCTCTGAGTCGCACCGCGCTCGGAGGCGTGGCCGAAGCTCTCGCTGCTGCCCACCGAACTTCCCGAACGTGTCGAGCTGCTCCAACCCGACGTCGAGGTAGTACCGCTGAACCGGTCAAAACTGTGACCGGAGCTCTGTGCATCTTCGAGCTGCATCGACGTCAGAAGGTGGTTTGCGAGCTTCTGATAGGCAGCGCGGCCGTTGCTGGATACCGACATCGTCGAACCATCCGAAAGCTGGACCGTCTTCATGCCGGAATTCATCAGCATGTTGCCGTCGAACTTCTGCATCGTCGTAGTGTTAACGGACGCGGTGTCAAGGCCCGCCTGACCCATGCTGTAGTTGCCGGACGCTATCGCAGCGCCGGCGCGGGAACCGGCGGTGGCGAAGCCACTCAAGGCTCGATCGGCCAGGCCGAAGATCGCACCGTCGCCCATCTTGACGATTGCACCAGCGATGAACGGCACAAGCACCACCATGTATCCGATCATCGCCTGCTCGTCGACCAAGGTTGAGTCGAACGCAGAGGAAAGCTGGAACGGCACGCCGGCCGACAGGTGCAATGCCGTCAACTTGTAGTGCAGCCACATCAGCGACAGATGGTTGATGATTGCGAACAGCAGCGGCCACAACCCGATCCATACGAGGATCATGAAATAGCCACCCAGAACGTACTTCGCCTTCTCCTGCGGTACCACGATCATCAGCAGGACCATGACAGGGAACAGGGCGTAGGTGATCGCTTCGATCCAGTTCCGCATGTGCGGGATCGTTTCTTGGCCGAGCAGACTTAGGGCACTATTCGACCCGTTCGCCTGGCGCGCCGCTTCTGCCTCCGCGATAAGAGCGTTCGTGTCGGCGATCGCCGCCGGATCGTCGTGCGCACGCGCAATGCCGGGGCCCGCATCCCGCCAGATGTTGTTGAACATCGCCTGTTTCATGGCATCGGACGCTGACTGCGATGCGTCGAGCAGCCACGAGTAGGACGTCGAGACGGTCGACAGGAACATTTGCTGAGCGATACCGTCCGAGCTCGCCTGCGGAAACGCCTTGCGGCCATAGAACGCCTGTGCATCCGAGACGGCGGCGTCCACACGTGGCTTGAGAAGCAGCGCGACGTTCTGGCACGTGTCCGTCACGGGTTGAGCCGTCAGCACGTTGTATGTGACGAAGCGGGCAGGGCTCGTGTTACTGAAGATCGTGTTCCAAGTGTCCGTCGCACCGACGATTTGGCTGGGTGCGATCGCACCATCCAGGATGTCGTATTTCGTACATTCCTTGAAGAACTGCATCAGGTCGGCGCGGAGCGCAGGATCGCGTACCACTGCGGAATTCACCTGCCGCAGAATTCGGTGACCAAAGCCTACGTCACCCTTCGCGAGACCGAGATCGTCCGGAACATTGAACGCGGTCTCGTACGCGCGCGTCAGGAACCCGAACGAAAGCGAGCTCGCCTGCGCGATTGCGGCAAGCGCCACCGGCACATGATCGACCTGCCGAGGGGGCTGGAGGTCCGTGCGATCGGAAAGCATCACGCGCGCGATCGGCATATTGAGAATCGTGACAAACGCGAACGCCTGAATGAACCACATCGCCATGTCGCCGTGGCGCCCCATGTACGCGAACATCGCGATGAGCAACGCAACGAGGAAGACGAACTTGATCAAGCCGGGCCACCCGCCGCTCGTCATCACCGATGCGACGGCGTTGAGCACGTAGTAGAGCGTTTCGACGTTCCAGTAGGTCTGGATCTCGATGTTCATAGCCGCCCCTTAGTTCAAGCTTTTTGCCGAAAGCCAGGGACGAACGCAACGTCTCCGACAGGTTCGAGTCCACCGCGCGCTGCATCGCCGCTAACTCCGTGGTGAGCGAATGCGTGCTGACGGTGCGCGTATATGCCTGCATCAGCGCTTCGTGCGCCGTATTGCGGATACGCTCGAGCTGCGGTTTCAGGTCGCTCAGCGCCTGCGTCTGTGACGAGTCAGCGAGCGCTGCATATTTCCCGATCGCGT